>CACZQX010000179.1 GCA_902783445.1 uncultured Lachnospiraceae bacterium | reverse complement strand
TCCACATGCACAATGGCAACCAATATAAGGGCGCCCACCCAAATGGCAAGAACCGAATAGAAAGGAGCCATTGCCGAGCCGTAATTATCAATCGGGTAAAGGACCTTCGATTCGATAATTACCGGAGATGAAACAAAGTTTGCCAGATCCTCGGAGTCAAGAGTAAGAGCGGTTTGCAAAAGAGCATAGGTTCCGCTGTCTCTGAAACGGCTAAGGCCGTCGATTGCAGTGTCCAAATCCGTGCAAAGTGAGTCAACCAAGGCGATTGTTCCGTCAATGCTTTGCCCCATGGAAGAGACGGCATTGGAAAAAGCGTCAATATCGGCTTTTGAAACATTGTAAATATTTTCCAGTTCCGTAATATAATTGTTCAGTTCGTCAATCTTTGGCTGCAACTGTCCGAATATTTCGCTTTCGGAGATTTTGCTTGCCGCAATTTGACTCATAAAATCATTAATGGCATTTTGCTTTTCGGCTGTTGTGGCCTGCACCCCGGCTTGCATCGTGTTTGTCAAATCCGACACATTTTCACCGGTGCTTATCAAAGCTCTTATGGCATTTAAGCTCGACTGAAGGGCAGAAACCTGAGCCCTTGCCACCTGCAGTTTTCCGATTAAAAGATCCACAAGGGTAGCGCCCTGTCCATACTCGCCGTCGCCGCTTAGAGCGCTTAAATCGCCGGCATAGTTGGAAGTCGCCGCCGCATTTACCAAGGCTTTGGTTAGAGTGCTGACAAAACTTTCGTTAATCTGGGCCTGCACCGCGGTTTTGGCCTTGTCGGTAATCTTCGGTGCGATTGCATTTTTCTTTTGATTGGTGTAATAAACAATCTCCGGATGAGTAATGCTGTCGGATAAAAAGCTAATCATATCCTTGGTAAAATCCTCCGGCATTATAAGAGCCGCATAGTAATCGCCGGCCCAAACGCCGTTAATGGCTTCTTCCGAGCTGTCGGTAAAGACCCAACCTATGGAGTTGTTGCTTTTGAGGCCCTCGATAATGCTTTCGCTGATGTTTATCTTTGTTTCCCCAAGCTGCAGCCCAATGTCGTCATAAGCCACCGCAACGGTTAGATTGCCCGTGGATTCGGGACCGTAAGGATCCCAGTTGGACAAAATGTTGAACCAGGCGTAAAGAGAAGGCAGTATAGCCAAGCCCATTACAACTACCAAAGCAACTATATTAATACGTATATTTCGCAAATCGCGAAGGAATATCTTAAATATCATCTTCATGGTCATTATTCCTTTCGCTTAAAATATTGTGTGTAACTTCTTTTGCAATGCTGACGATTTTCGGCCTGTCCACCAATCGCGTCTCATCATCGTCAATATCAAGAACATCCTTCAAATCCTTCCACATCATATAATCCTTATATTCCACGGAAATGAGATAAACGCTTATTATAAAAAGCGAAACTATCCACAAAACCAGGAACACGATTTTTGACGAATCCACCAAAAACATGAGAACAAGAAAAGTTATGGGAACAAGCCAAAGTACGAATATTCCGTATTTAACGCGGGCTTTGTTGCCGGCATGTTCTTTTTTATAATGATTTCTTATTAATTCAAAAGCTTTATCTTTATCATCCATAAAAAGATCCTCCTACATCATTCCCGTGTCATGCATACGCGAATGCATGTATTCTTTAAGGTTCATAAACGGTTTTCTGATAACAAGACCCAGGAAGAGGGAAATGCCTACAAATATCAGCAATTTCAGGATGTAAATTAAATAATCCGCACCGTAGAAACCGCTTATGCATTCCCTCATGGCGTTGATTGCGTAAGGGAACGGGAAGTAAATGTAAACTTGCTGGAAAAAGTTAGGCAAAAGCTCAATCGGGAAGGTTCCGCTGGAGCCCGCTATCTGTATAACAACGATAACAACCGCCAGGGCTTTGCCCACGTCTCCGAAAGCAAGTGTCAAAGTATATATAAGAAGAGAAAATGTAAGACTCGTTAGGGATGCGGTAAAAATAAGCATTCCCGGGTGAGCGCACATTGTCTTAAACACAATTAAGTTACCGATTACGGTGATGATGGCCTGGGCCTGACCCATTACGAAGAAAAGGGCGTAGCGGCCGAAATACTGCACAAACAAAGGCGCATCGGCAAATTCTTCTTTATCCTCAGGAGAGGTCTTTAAAATGGCGATTAAAATAAGACCGCCGACCCAAATGGCAAGGGTGGTGTAAAATGGCGCAACCGCGCTGCCGTAGTTTAATTCATCGTAAACACTGACGGTTTTTATGTTAACCGGCGATGAAAAGAAATCCCCGAACTCGCTTGGATTGCTGCCAAGGAGAT
>CACZQX010000178.1 GCA_902783445.1 uncultured Lachnospiraceae bacterium | reverse complement strand
TTTTCAGGTATTGCTTCAATGACGTAATCCGCATCTTTTGCCGCCAATTTCAGGTCGTCGAATAATGATATGTTGTTTAGAGTTATGTCAACCGCACCGGAATCAATATAATCGCATTTGACCATCAACTCCAGCTCGGACTTCATCTTATCAAGAACCGTATTTCTCACATTCTCGAAAGATTCATAGATATTTGTTTTGTAACCGTGCATAGCAAATGTAAGGGCGATGGTGTGCCCCATTGTGCCCGCACCGATAACCGTAATGTTGTTAATCATGATTTTCACCTTTTAATTTTTTCTTTTCAATCAGTTTATATCGATTTTTCATAAACTTTGAAGGAGAATCAAAAAACACCTTTTCAGATCCTGAAAATCCTCCATTCTTTGCTTTCAATGCTAGCAACTCCCATGTACAAATAAGATCTAAATGTCAATATCCTGCTCGTGAAGCACCATTCCAACCATATAATAGGGTGAGATTGCAGAAAATTCGCCGAAATCGCCAGACTCATCAATGAACACACTAAGAATTTTTTCCAAAGAGAAGCCTCCAAAAAAATGGCGAGGTATATCCCCGCCGCTTGGTGGACCAGGGTCTTACGACCAGCCCTAGTGTGATTATATATTATCATATTATAATCTTATGAACAAGTTTTTTGCTGCACTTCCCATTCAATTGTTTCAACACGTTTTCCCACTTGTTTTTTTCTTACTAGAACATCAGTAACTTCAATCATTGCATCATCAGTCTTTAGAAGCACCCAATCGTCAAAATAATCAGTGATATAATTATACTTATCCCACAGTCTATAGCAAGGATCGTTTTTATAACCAGGCTCATCCTCATGTTCTGATAATACATCAACTTTGATGCTACTAATTCCTTGCGGATATTTTTCCTTTACTAATCTTTGTAGTTCTGCATCCGACTCATAATATTTGCCAAGTAAATATTCGGTCACAATTCTTTTTAATCTACGTAGTTCGACAAATTCCTCACTATTTTCATCAAGATGATGCTCAATATATTCAAGCGGAACTTTTATTCTAAATGGTCCCGGAATAATATAATACCAAGTGTTATCAAGATCATAAAAATAGCCATAATCAACAAAAGCAATCTTGCTAAATATTTCTCTTTCTGATCTTCCCAGCCAATGAGGAGTACCATCTGTTGAATTTGTGAATAGCAGTAATTCTCCGCCATATTCGCTACCCGGTGAACCTATTCGCTTCATTTGTCCTAATCCGAAAAGGTATTCCACATCCTTAGGCTTTTTATACCATGCCAAAAGTCTTTCACCAACAAAATTAAAATATCCGCCGTTCCCACTGAAGCCATATTGAACGTAATTTCCTCCCTCGAGTCTTCTCGCCATAATACTAGTATCTCCCACAACTTTCTCTCCTTCTTTATTATCTGCACATAAATCATTTAAAAATTAAATACAATTATATAAGATTGCAAGAAAACAGTCATTATACTTGCAGTATAACTATGCTAAATTCATAACCTCGCCGTAAGCCAAAACCGCATTACGAACGCATTCATTACATGGACATAGCGGTTTACCGTCCGTAATTGTCTTTAGGTCTTTGCATTTAATTGCACCGCATTTTTCGCGGAATTTTTCCTGAATGGCGCGGCTTTTCATAACAGTAGCGTTCCCTTCTGTTTTAAGGCCTGCAATCATTCCGGCACCAACAAGCACACCACATGTTGCCTCCATATTGCCCATGCCGCCGCCAAATCCGGCTGAAATTTTTCTTAAGTTATCTTTATCAAGATTTCCCTCGCTCGCCAAAGCCACAGCTACGGCCTGGCAACAGTTATATCCCGAACTTTTAAGTTTTACAGCCTCTTCCGCAATTTCATTAATATTCATATTATATCCTTTCCTATGAGACGAGCATCCTTTTTACTTCCCAATCTTAATATCAACTTCCACAGGCGCTTTAACAAGACTTGCAAATTTATCCGCATCTTTTGATGAGCCCACAATGCTTCCGTAATGCACAGGAATGGCAACCTTTGGCTGCATTTCATTAATCAACTCTGCTGCTTTTTTCGCATCCATGGTATAGGTTCCTCCAACAGGCACAAGAGCAATGTCACATTTAACTTCCCTTGCCTCTTTTGTAGCATCGGTATCGCCGGCAATATAGATGCGCTGTCCTTTTACTTCCAAGATGTATCCGACCCAGCCTGCGCTCTTTGTATGAAAAGGCTTAAGGGTGTTGTAAGCAGGAATCGTCTCGATTTTAAGCCCCGCGATTTCTTTTGATTCTGTCTGTTTAACAGTCACAATTTCTTTAACAAGCCTAGCCGCTTCATTAGCCTTTTTAGCCATCTTTTCCGGAACCACAAGGATTGTGTTACTGTTTGCAACCTTCGCAATGTCCTCCGGTGAAAAATGATCGTAATGATCATGGGTAACAAGAATAAAAGCTGCATCTTTAGGACTATCATTCAATTTGAAGGGATCGATATAAACAGCCCCCGACTCAGTATTAATCATAATACTGCTATGTGAAAAAACTTTTATAAAATCAATCATCAAACAACCTCCTCCGCTTATAAATCCAATTACTATTATAACAGAAAAATCAGAGCTTTACGCTCTGATTTTTGTTGTACACATGCGGAAGACGAGACTTGAACTCGCACGCAAATACATGCACATGAACCTGAATCATGCCTGTCTGCCAATTCCAGCACTTCCGCTTATATAAGGGATTTTGCAATCCCTTT
>CACZQX010000177.1 GCA_902783445.1 uncultured Lachnospiraceae bacterium | reverse complement strand
GAAAAAGTCGGCCTTTCAAATATTTTGGCCGATTTTCACGAAAAATATCCAAACGTGTTCATTCCTTTGGAACGCGATAATGTTCCGAATTTATACGATCATGTTTTAAGTAATGAATTCGATTTGATTTTTAATCTTAAATTTTTTATTGATAAATTTCCCGATGTGGAATTTGTTGATTTTGAGACATTTCCGATGAGAGCCATCGTTCCGGTTTCACATCCTTTGGCTCACAGAAACTTGATAAAACCGAAAGAACTTGACGGTGCACCATTAATCACCATGAAAAGCGATAATTCCAGGTACGGTCAAGATCCCACAATTATGAAATTCTTTACGGATGCGGATATGATTCCCAACGTACAATATGTATCTTCGGACGTTGAAACAAGCATTTTGTCCGTTGCGGCGGGTCTTGGTTTTGCTCTGCTTCCGGGATATATTACCGACCATATCAATTCCAACGACCGTGTCACGGTACTTCCAATTGAAGGTATGGAAAAGCGCATGACTATTGTTGTTGCATGGAATAAGAAAAACAAAAATCCTTTAATAAAAACCTTCTTGGACACAATTAATGGTTTCAGAGCCAATTTGGAAAATCCAACAAGCTAAGAATGAAGGCTTATAACCACAACTTCGGGTCTGTTGTTTACTCTGAAAGGAAATGAGCTGGTGCCAAGTCCACGACTTACAACAAGATTTGTATTGTCTTTTGTGATGAGACCTTCCGCATAATCCGGAAAAAATCCCTGGTCAGGAACAAATACGGCGCCGAATTTCGGCAAGCGCACTATTCCTCCGTGGTAATGACCCGAAAGCACCAAATCTATCTTTTCGTCATGATAAATATCAAAAAACGTCGGCCTGTGGTACAAAAGCAGATTAAAAGATTGACTATCCAAATCTAAATTATCAATGGCCTTCTTTGTATACAGCTCATTGAATTTTTTGACATAATCACTGTATTTATAGCCTTCTTTGGCATATTCGGAACTTTTATATTCGTCTTTATCCATGACATAAAACTCCGGATCGTCAATGGCGGAAATAACAATTTTCGAATCACCGACTTTCAAATCAACCGATTCGTTATTTATAATCTTAACACCGTTATTTTCCATATATTCGCATAATTCTTTGTAATAATCCTCAGAATACTTTTCCTCGTCATCGAATCTGGATTCATGATTACCGTTAACAAAATAAACCGGTGCTATTTTTACGATTTCATATATGAAATGCTTGCAAACTTCCAAATCCGGTTTGTAACTGTCCAAAATATCGCCGGTTATTGCTATCATGTCGGGATTTTGATGAGAAATCAAAGAAACAAGTTCGTCGTTGTTATCGCCAAACTCGTCATTGTGAAGATCTGATATTTGCACTATTTTGTAGCCGTCAAAGTCTTTTGAAAGCTTTGCGCTGTTTATATCATAATAAGACAGTTCGAGAGTTTTTGTATCCTTATAAATAGCGGCAGTTGCTACTGCCGCCAAAACTATTAAAAGTAATATTACACTAACTCTGAGTCTTCTTATTTTTCTGATCATTCTAACTAAATTCCTATATCCGTATTCATGCCAACATATTTAAGTCTGTCTGCAGACTTAAGGTCCTGTTGGTATGGATTTTCCTCATTATAGTACTTAATCTGAGTATTTGTTGTACCGCCGGATACGTAGGTTCTTCCACATTCGGGACAAATCGATGTATGCATGCTAACCGTGGCAGAAACAACTTTTCCGTTTCCTTTGGCCGCTTTGGAATAGGCATTGGAAACATGCTCCTGTTCATGAGTGCGAACAGCAGCCGGCGCCGCCTGAGGCGAAATATGAGTCGGTGTTTTGTAAGAAACCATTTCATCGGAGCCATCAACGTATTTTCTTCGTTTACAGGTTTCGCACTCTTCGCTCTCTCCTGCAAGGCCTTCGCCTTTTTTGTCACTATTCTCTTTTCCGATTACCGAATAATCACCATAGTCATAACCCTGACCAATGCCTGAAATATTCATATAAATCACTCCCCGAATCAGAATAAATCAAACGTCTGTAACAAAATCTCCCTAATTATTTATCCAAATGAACATCCAATTGATTGAAAGGAATCTTAATTCCCGCATCATTTAAGCCGTCCTGAATGCTGGCCAAAACAGCCCTTCTGGTATCGGGCCTTACATTTGGGTCACAAAAGAATCTGACTTTATATATAATTGCCGACTCTTCAAACTTTTCGGTACCCTTATATTGGCATTCTTCAACATTTTCGATATGTGACGCTTTTTCAACTATTTTATTAAATGTTTCATGAACATATCTTACATCTTCATTATAAGAGATTGGAATGTCAATGTCCACCATATGACTTACTCGCTTGATTGATTCGATTTGCCTGTTGCAGATACATACGGCGGAACGATCGCTTATAAGCTCGATTTCGGTGGTTCTTAGGGTAAACTTTTTAACAATTCCCACTTCTCCGTTAAATTCAACGGCATCTCCGATGTTAAAAAATTTATCCGCCATAATATGAATGCCCATAATTACATCTTTTAAGAAGTCTTGCAGGGCAAAACCTATAACGATACCCACAACGCCAAGTCCCGTAACGGCGTTGGAAACGTTAACCCCGAAGTTTTGAAGCAAACAAATGAAGCATACCAAAACGATGATAATCTTTACAATTCTATAAATAACCACCGAAGCCATATCTTTGTCGTTTCCGCCCACACGTCTGATATGTCTGTGGCGAAGTGCTTTAAAAATGTTCCATACAACAATTCCGGCAATAATAATAATAACCGCAATTATAATGTTTTTAAGGCTGATATATTCAAGTATTTTACTAAAATCTATTTTGGGTGCATTCCCGTTTGACATCAATTTTTTTACAGAATCAACAATATTAATCATTTAAGTCCCCCTACCAACTATTTATTAATTAGTAATCCATATGTTAATTATATCATAATAAAAAGCCATTATCTATAATCCGTTTTTTCTCTTGTATTTTAAAAGGAAAAACAAGGCCGTTAAAAGTCCCAATCCTTCCGCAACGGGTACCGCAATCCATATTCCCATACCGCCGGCAAAAATAGGTATAACAATTATTGCAAGACTTAAAAACAAAAATGTTCTTGCAAATGATATTATTGCCGAATGTTTGCCATCGGAAAGAGCCGTAAAAAGGCTGCTTGCAAAGATTGTAAATCCGCAAAACAAAAAGCCCAGGGCAAAAATCCAAAAGCCCTCCATTATTATATTAAAGGTATTCGATCCTTCCTCCGTAAAAAACATAAGGCTGGGTTTTATAAGAATTAAGGATAATATAAACATGGATATTGCAACAATAGCAATAAAAATCATAGTGATTTTGAATATTAATTTCTTTTGATCATTATCCCCCGCACCGTGTTTAAAGCTGATTATGGGCGCAATTCCCATGGAATATCCGTAAAATATGGCAGAAAAGACAAATTGATAATACAAAACTATACTGATTGCCGCCACACCGTCTTCATTGTAGAATTTCAAGAACTGTATATTAAACAAAAAAGTGGTTACGGCAGTTGCAAGATTTGCAACCATTTCCGAGGAACCGTTTGCGCATGATGACAAAAACATTTTTAAATTTACAAAAGGTTTTACAAAATACAAAGTTCCCTTTCTTTTCAAAAAGAAATAAATCGTACCAAAGCCCGCCGGAATACAATATCCTATGCAGGTTCCGTATGCGGCTCCCACAATTCCCATATTCATAACAACTATAAAAAGATAATCAAGAACGATATTGGAAATACCCGCAATAACCGTTAAGGCAAGCCCTACTTGGGGTTTACCGGCGGTTACAAACAAAGACTGAAAAATCAGCTGCAACATAAAAGCCGGAGTAAAAGCCATCAAAATCACCGTATAAGATTTAGCAAGGTCGAATTGCAGCTTTGTCGTACCCAAAAGATTAAGTATTTCATCCATAAAAATTATCGTAACTACGGCGATAATAATGCTGATTATCAAGCTTATGATAATAATAAAAGTGAAATCTCTTTTTGCCTCTTGCGTTTTCCCCATACCCATTTTGGTTGCCAAACTTGCGCTGGAGCCGGTGCCGATCATGATTCCCAAGCCCATAATAATGCAAGTTATGGGATAAGACATATTAAGGGCGGAGATAGCCAAAGTTCCCGTAAAATGTGTAATAAAAATACCGTCAACGATTGAATACATTGACGTAAAGACCATCATTATTATATTTGGCAAAGCAAATTTTAAAAGAGACGCAAAAGAAAACTTCTTTGCAAGGACATTATCCATAAATACTCCTTAAAAATCCCCGGCATAAAACTCTTATTAATATTATATGCCTTTGTAACTGATTATACAAATAATTCCACAACAAATACCGCAATACATGCAACAGCCGCAACCATAAGAAGACTCTTGTTCATAAGGGCAAAAACAACCGCAGCAACAAAGCCTGCCAATGCGGATATTATGCTGTTTGTGGCATAAAGAATTGCAGGGAAAGTCATGGATGTAAGACATGCATAAGGCACGTAATACAAAAAGTTGTTAAGGAATTTGTTTTTGATTTCACCGCGAACCAAAGTCAAAGGTATAACTCTTATAAGATAAGTGACGACAGCCATGGTGATTATAAGAACATAAACCATTATTTGCCCTCCTTATCCGTATAATCGCTTTTATCATCTTCAAAATCCTTCGAAGCCGATTCCGGGCTCGGATTTTTTTTTCCTTGATATATAGGGAAAAATATTGCACCCACAGTTGCGGCAACTATGGTACAAATAATAATCACAAGACCCGTTGAAATATTTTTTAATACGGGAGTGTAATAAAACAGACAGCTTAAGGCAAGGGAAACAAGAACCACTATCATTACCGGACGTGATTTTTTTGCAACCGGAACAACAATGGCAATAAACATACCGTAAAGTGCCACACCCAAAGCCGAGCAAACGGATGCCGGCAAAATACTGCCCGCGAAAGCACCAACAAAAGTTCCGACTGTCCAGCCGAAAATAGGCGGAATCTGCAAGCCCAACATATATTTTAAAGTAAGACTTTTTTGATGTTGCATGGCTACGGCAAAGACTTCATCCGTATTTGCAAAAGCAATTACAAATCTATGCCAGAACTTCATATCTTTGGAGAGTTTTTGAGAAAGTGCAAGGCTCATAAGGGCATAACGAAGATTGATAATAAACTGTGTTAATATCATCTCCAAAACAGTACCGCCGGCAACTATAATTCCAAGGCCCGCAAACTGTCCCGCACTTGTAACGTTTGTAAGACTTATTATTGATGACAAAAATATTCCCAGGCCGGATTTAACCGCTAAAATGCCAAAGCTGAAACTTACAGCAAAATAGCCAGTTGTGATGGGTATACTGTCTTTTAATCCAACCTTAAATTCACTCATTTTTAATGCTCCAAATCTTAAAAACCTTGTTTAAAAATACAGAAAAAACTCTACATTTTTCCAACAACGGCTTTATCCTTCCATTTTCCGCTTCTGTAATAGAAAAAACCGTAAATCGTACCGATGGCCCAACCAATAGGAAGACTCCACCAAATACCTTTTTCTCCGATAAAGAACAGTGCCAAAATATATGCCGCCACAAGACGAAGTCCGAAGTTTAACAATACGCAAATCATGGAATGCTTAACGTCTCCTGCGCCTCTGATGGCACCCGCGTAGGCGTTTTGCACACCCATAAGGAAATAAAATATGGCAACAACATACATATATTCAACACCGATTCCGATAGCTTCGGCACTTTCCGTGGAATCCATAAAAAGCGCAATGAAAAATTTGCCGAAAATAAATACCAAAATCGCAATAACCACACCGAAAACCACGTCCATAAGCATGGCGGTTTTAAGGCCCGTTCCCACTCTTTCGTACTTGCCCGCACCAACATTTTGGGCAACAAATGTAGATAAAGCATTGCCCACCTGAACCATTGGAATAAGGGCAATATTATCAATCTTTGTGGCAGCAGTGTAACCCGCAATTACCGTAGAACCGAAAAGGTTAATGAGTGATTGCATAAATACAAAGCCCAAAGAAACAATCATTTGTTGGGCGCATGTAGGGCCAGCAACTTTCAAAAGTTTTGGAATCAATGCCCATTCAAAAAGCTTATAGTCTTTGCATTTGATCTTCTTAAGTGTGAAAAGCAATACCACGAAGGCAAGCGCCGCAGCAATATTTTGCGAAATAAATGTTGCCCAAGCAACACCGGCAACGCCCATATTGTATTTAATTACAAAAAGTAAATCCAAGATAATGTTTAACACCGATGAAAACGCAAGAAAAGCCAAAGGAAGCTTCGACATTCCCAATGCATTAAATATGGAATTGCTGATGTTATATACAAATAATCCAATATATCCCAGTGTATAAATCTGAAGGTAAGATTTTGCATCGGCAAAAATATTATCCGG
>CACZQX010000176.1 GCA_902783445.1 uncultured Lachnospiraceae bacterium | reverse complement strand
GATATCTCCATCCAGCTCCGCGGGGTAGGCAAGCTCTTTTGGAGAAGGTATTTTGTTACTTATGGGGTGCTCCTTTAATGGGACACCTCTTCTTTCGTAGAGACTCGTAGCCCGCATAAAATCTGGTTTTCCGAGAGTTTCGACTCTCGTATTTTTTTGTCTTTTTTCGTCTTTGTTGTCGCATTCTGGTACAAAATTGGTACAAAAATTTTTGTACCAACTAACTAATCTGATGTAACAAAAAATCCCTGTTATCGCTTATATTTAGATGCAATTTTGTTACACTCCAGAGCAAAAACAAAATTAGTTAGAAATACTATATATATGTTTTTTGCTACTTTTTTCAAAAACAAAATTAATAAAAACAATCAATAAATAATATAATCACACTCTACTACTTCCAGCTTTAGGTTTTAGCAAAATATGTAATTTTTTCTCAATCTGAGGAATTATATATCTATAGTATCTATCATATTTTGAACTTATTGGATAAGCATATACTTTTACGGAATCATATGCCATCTTTCGCGATGGATGGCCTAACTGTAGAGAAGTCGCCGTTGTTTCAGAAAAAAAATGCTGCCTAGTTCTCACATATAAGGATTCGCTTATACAACTACCCACATAAAGAATATCTCCGACTTTTGAATCACGTTGATACCAATCATTAAAACCAGCCCCTTTGCATCTATCATTCCAGCCTCTAACCTGATCTCTTGTCAGTGGAACATCTTGAACAACTTTAAAAATATATATTCCCTTTTTTCCTCTCAATTTCCACGGTCGGTTCTCAACATTATCAAATACAAAAAATGAATCAAACACTTCATCATCAAAGTCTGATGAATCCATCAGATTAGAAACAATGTTCTGACAAATCTCATCAAGTTTTTCATCTAACAAATGAAGAATCTCAATTAAACTATCACAATTATCATTCTTGTTTTTCATCTATCACACCATAATTCTATTGAAACATTTTTGTTATATTGTTAAAACAAACAATTAATATATATCATCTTTTTTGATAGTTTTAAATTCTACATCCGAAGGATTATTCAATGAAAGAATTCTCGTTGCTTGATTTGTAGTAATCCTATCAAAGAAATTCCTCACACCTCGAGCATTACCAAATGTAGGATCATCCTGTGCCTTTTCAAAATACTCATGCGCCGCCTGTTCAGCTTCATCTGATAATATATATTGCATTTTTTTGCATTGTCCTTTGAGAATATCAATCATTTCATCGGCGGAATAGTTTTCAAAATTAATATATTTATTAAATCTAGAACGTAATCCAGGATTCATGTTAATAAAATTCTTCATTTCATCAACATAGCCCGCAACAATTACAACTAAATCATCTCTATAATCTTCCATTCCTTTAACCAAGGTATCAATAGCTTCACGTCCATAATCAGTACTTCCTTCTTCGGATGATAAAGAATAAGCTTCATCTATAAATAATACTCCACCCTTAGCTTTCTTAATTACTTGAGCTGTTTTAAGAGCTGTTTGTCCCATATATCCAGCCACTAATCCAGCCCTATCTGTTTCTACAAGCTGTCCTTTTGACACAACTCCCAGACATTTGTATATTTTTGCCATTATTCGAGCAACTGTAGTTTTGCCAGTTCCCGGATGTCCTGTGAAAACCATATGATTTGATGTTTGTAATTCTGGTAATCCTTTTTCTTTACGCATTTTATTAATTCGAAGAAGATTAATACAAGCTAAAACCTCTTGTTTTACCCCTTCTAATCCAATAAGCTCATTCAACTCTTGAAGAACTTCATCAAGATTCTCCCCTTCAACATTAATACCATCTGCTGATAAATGCTCTTTAGAAACAGTACCTTTTGATCTGTCTTCTGATGGTTCATCCACATTTTCCTTAGGAGCATCCGGAACATATTCTTTAGAACCATCATCAATCTTATCCAATATTTCAAGTGCTACATCAGCTTCACATTCAGAAAAAGCCCCATCTATTGCTATAAAAGCATTAAAAACAATTTGCAGATTGCTTCTAACCATCATAGGCGCTTCATCAAAATCCTCAGTTAGTTTTGCAAGAAACAAAGGTGTATTATCAAAATCATAATATTTATTAGAATCAGACTCAAAGCTTTCTTTAGATACTAGTTTTATAAATCTTTTATACCCTCTATTTCTTGAACATACTTCGTCAAATTCATCAGGAAGTGACATTATAAAATACATCTCTTCAGGAGATAAAGCGCCATCTGATAATCCTATTTTAAGCAGACACCCCTGAATATATTGATCCAAAGAACAAACCATATCTGTAACAGAAGGTCCATCATCAAAAGGATTAACCATCCCTTCACTATACATATCCTCTATTTGTCTTGTAATATTTAAATATGCTTGGTAAGCTTCATCAAATAATTTTTTCTTTTTATTATCCAACAATGTATCCATCTAATATAATTCTCCTTTACATAGTCAGATCTGCTCCAAATGACGATACCGCTTGACTTGCACTTGATGTCATTAGTTCAAGTAACTCAAACACTGCCTTTCTTAATTGTGAAGTATTTTTTGAATCCATCGCTAAATATGCTTGAGATTTCCAATATTCTGCTTTTTGAGCATTTGTATATTTTGTTTCAGGTTTACATAGAACAGCTGCAAAGAAAGCCTTGAGCCATCCATAATTTGTTGTCATTGCCTGGAATCCCAGATTATTCATTTTACCTGCAATAAATGTTTTTTCCTCATTTGTTTCTGCTAATTGATATGATTCTTCTAAATCTTCCCAAGCAGCTTTGGCCTCCTCGTCGCCATAAGTTTCAACTTGTTCTCTTGCCTCACGAACCATATCATCATTTTTGGTATCGTTTCTCTTTTGCTCATGTTTTCTTTCTTCATTGATTATTCTTGATTCCACATCAAAAAATTGATCAACATATCCATTTACTGCAGCTTCATCAGAATCAACCTTCCCATAAGCATCATTGTATCCAGCCTTGACTTGATTCAATTCATTTTCTAATTCTGATACATCAATTCCTTGATTCTTCATTCTCTGTAGACTGACTTCAGATTGCTGAATTTTCTTATCTACCTCTTCCATTCTTTCATCCAAATCAACTTTAGCTTCAGAACGAAGAGTTTCTTCCGGAATTATAAAATCAAAATCTGGTATATATCCACTTACACGTATATTTCTATTCTCATCAGCAATTATTGTAAGTTCTATTTCTGTCCCTTTAGGAATTGTTCTATCCATTGCAGAAGACTGAACAGTAATTGCTCCTGCAGGAAAATTAGCCTCAGGATTTTGAATATTTTCCCCTTCCCAAATTTTGATAGTTAAACAATCATCTCTTGAAGGATCTATATCTCTGGATAATCTGAATGTTCTATCATCTTGAGCTGGGAGAGGAGAATTTTTCTTTATTATATGATATAAAATATCATATCCAGTTTTAGGATCTTTAATCTGAACACCTATCGACATCGTTGCCGGTGGTGCAGAGGTTTTTAAAACAACCTCATTATGTTTAATGTCAAACAATGAATTTTCTACCAATACTTCCGTTCCATTCTGATCACATCCGGAAACTCGAAAATGATTTAGTACTCCTTTTTGAAGCAATACATCCACATCAAAAACTCCCGTTGAATTGTCAATCAAATCTATCCATCCACTAGTCCAACACACTCCTGAAAAATCATTTGATAACGAACAATCAACTTTTATTTTAGAAAGACTGACATCAGAAATATTAACGACCTTTCCAATAACATTTACAACCTCATCAGAGGAAATCGGATCATATGTTATATTAATTATTGCATTTTTAGTATCAGACACTTGTATTTCTTCTTCAACATCAATAACACTTGTTGAAGCATATAAAGCAGCTCCTGCTGCAACAACTGTCATGGGATTTAGTGAACTATCAAGTTCAACTCCAAATTCTTCTTTTAGCCTTTGTCGTACTAATGGGATAAATGTGCTTCCTCCTACTAGAAGTATTTTATCAAGTTGTTCTGGACGTACATTTGCTCCATCTAAAGCTTTTTTAGCTATAACTATGCTTCTTTCTATAGTGTCAGAAATAAGATTCTCCATCTCATATCTAGTTATTTCACACTCGAATTCTATTGGTTCACCACGATCATCATCAATATCAAATATTTCGAGTATAGTCGACTCTTTTGTACTTAATTGTATTTTACAATTCTCACAATCTAGCTGAATTTTGCGAGCCATAGATTTACCACTACTGGTACTTTCATTAAACAATTCATCTATTTGATAACCTTCGGCTCGCAGTTTTTTTAAGACAATCTCCCTAAAAAGGATTCTGTCAATATCACTACCGCCAAAATAATTATCTCCTTCACTATTTTCAACGGTTAATCGATTATCAAGAGTGGAAATAATAGCAACATCAAGAGTTCCACCACCATAATCAAAAACCATCCAATGTTTGTCTTTCGAGTCAGGTTTCGCCCCATATGCCACAGCAGCGGCAATAGGTTCTTGCAAGAGAATAATATTCTTAAAGCCCGCCATTTTGCCTGCTTTATTAGTAGCTTCTGATTGAAGAGTTTTAAATGCAGCCGGCACAGTAATAACAACATTTTCTACTGGATGATTAAGTCTAGTCTCCGCATCATTTCTCAATTGTTTTAATATTTCAGACGAAAGTTCCTCAGGCATTTTATCGACATCAGCAGATGCAAAGTGGATCAATTTACTTAATCCCATTTGTCGTTTAAACTGAATAGCCAAATCTTCAACCTTTTGAGAATTATACGCTCTCTGACCTACCAGCATTCTACCTTTCCCATTAATCAATACAGCTGAAGGAGTTACCGACATTCTATCTGCTTGATTATCTATTATTTCAAATCCATGATTTCCATCCGGAATGGCTAAACATGAGTTAGTTGTTCCAAGATCAATTCCACAATCAAATATTTTTTGCATAATTCATAACCCTTTCAATATCCTTCTCGTTTATAGTAACACCACAATCATCTGTCTTTATATCATCACTTATCATACTATTAGTTTTGTCATTCTTACTATCATTTTTATCTTTAATAATTTCCTTCGGTTCATTATTTTTATTGATTCCAATAATTACTTTTGCATGTTGAATCAGTTTTCCACTTTGGTAAACATAAGGAATTATAGTCTCTATTATTATTAATTGATTCTCATCTGCCTCGTTTGCCTCATTATTTACAACTTCTAAAGCCAGCCCCGGATCAAACTTTGCGCCAATAGGATCTTTAACCACAACCTCAGAATCATCCAGATATTTTTTTATCAAGCGAAGCGAACTCCTTGCAGCCATCTTTCTATCTGAATCAAGTTTTTCTAACCATTTTTCCAAACGCCATGTTGCCACAGCTAATTCACTAACATCCGCTTTTTTTGTCATTCTTGCCTCCAACATTACATATTCTTAACTTTTGCAGTTGCTACAATAGTTGATATAGGTTCATTGCCACTATCAACTATCACATACCAATGATTGGATGATGGGATTTTTATTCTATACGTCAAGTCTGATGAATAACCTCCGTGATAAGAAAAATCACCACCATTCAAATAATTTTGATATCCTTGCGAATTAACCAAATATACATTGGCTGGATAATTTAATGAAACCTCGACACAAATTTGAGGACCAGTTGTCATTTGAAAGCCTATATCTAAACATATATGATTATTCGCCCTTTGTTTTTTCCTCTCAATCTGAACTTTTGAATATACTTCATCATACTTTTTTTGTGCAGATGGATGTCCTAATTTAGCTGCATGTTGCCAATAAAATAACGCTTGATCAATATTCTTCTGCACTCCGGTTCCATTATAATAGCATTCAGCCAGATTGAACGCCCCTTCTGGATTCCCACTTTCACTCGCTTGTTTAAACCAAGATACCGCCTGTTCCTCATTCTTAGGAACACCATTTCCATTTAAATAACATATGCCAATACTATTTTTCGAATACATATTACCAGCATCCGCAGCCTTATGATACCAATATAACGCTTGAGAATAATCCACTGAACATCCTCTTCCGAAATACAATTCATCTCCTTTTATGTCCCAACTAGTATGGGGCGTATTCCAATCAACCGCTTTAATATTTACTTCACCAAAGGTGTTCTGAATACGTTTTTTATCATCAGGCTTACAATATGTATAACACTTATTCGCAAAATAAATAGCATTAGATTTATCACCGCATTGATACAACACATACATGATTTGATATGTAGTATTCTTATACGATTCTTTTATCATATCGTACCTAACAGCATCGCCCCTAAAATCTCGTAAAACCATTCCGAAAACCGGTTCAACCACTTTACAATACGAATCCCCTCGTTCTATTATTTCTTTTTTTTCATCAACAGACAGTTCCTTTTTACCATCATACTTTCTTAAATAACTCATCATATCAGCTTCTTTTTCAGTAAACCAAGAAACTAATTTTCCAACAACATGCCTAGATAGCTCATTTAATAACGGATTACCACACTCTCTAATATACTTATGAATTCTAATTAGCGCATCCAAATCATCACGTTCACACAAGAGATGAATAGGTATAAAAATCTCATTTTTAAAAAGCGCAAATAACTCTTCAGTATTGATATTTTTGCGTTCTATCTCATTATACCTGCTCAAAAGGAAATCACTATTCTTATTCTCCATTATGTAGCAATAACAGTTTAGAATTCTTTTCCACGTTTCAGGTATTTGAAAAGATGGGTCAAAAATAATTGCATATAAATAATTTGCCAAAAACATATCATATGAACCAAATTCAAAACCATCTTTAGCTAATTCTATCCTATATTTTCCATTATCCCACACCTTACACGCATCATTTGATGCAAACCAAAACCACTTGTATTTCTTGTTTTTTAATAGAGATAATGAATTTTGAGAAATACTTAAATCTCTACTTGGCCGATCAATTTTAGATAAGTCAAAACTTGATTTATATGAATCTAGAGCTTTTAACCTTGATAGTTTTTTTAGCTTATCTAGGGCACTATTAGCCTCCTCGTTCGAAGCCAAACATGAAATCCCTAGGATCCTATATGGATTATCAATAATACAAGCACCCGCTTTCTGAGATAAACTGCTAACCTCTATATTATCTTCTGAAATTTCACTTTCTGCCTTTTCAATTATTTGTTTTACTCGTTTTTCCTTTTCAACTATCTTTCGTTTCTTTTCTTCCTCATAGTATTGCTTTTCTTCTATTTCCTTACGTTTTTCATATTCCTGTTTTTTTGCATATTCTTCATCAGCCTTTCTCTCTGCCTCTTCTCGAATTCTCTTTTCTCGTTCCATTTGTTGCTGATGGTCTGCTATTTCTCTCTGTCTTGCTTCCTCCTTAGCTACACGAATAGCCCTAGAATCATTTGCAAAACTATTAATCGTTGAAATTATAATCCCAATTTGCTGAGGGTCTACAATAAACGCTTCGCTTTTTACACCATTATAGTTAAAAACAATATACTTTTTTTCCACATTCCTTAAAAAAGCCTTTACGGTAGTATTCCCTTGTTCGCAAGTAACATCCTCCCAATTTACTGATTTTCGTACATTTCCAAATACATATTCGTCACTAAAAAGCGTCAGCGTTCCTCTCTCAAGTTTTCCACCACGAAAAACTGATGCTTCAACAGAATAATTTCCAGTCCCCATCCAAAAAGCCTCCTCATAATACAAACAATAGTATAATAGGTCGACCACGCCTCCGATTTAACAATCAGAAGCCTAATCGACCTAATGATATACAAAAAACAAACAACCGATGTCTCGGAAACTAATTATTCCTCCGGATCCTTTTGTAAAATCTTATTAATTTCATCTATTCGTTTTGAAATCTTTGTTAATTCACCATTAATCTCATTTCTTTTAGTTATTAATGGGGCATTTTTCTGATTTACCTCGAGATTTCTATCAATTTGTTCTTGCTGTATTCTCTTTTGTAACGATGCTAATCTTCCTTCTAAAGAAGCAACTTCTTCGCCAATCTGTTTCTTTTCTTTTCCTGCCAACACACCAAGATTAGCTTTACGAGCATTTAATTCACTTATTTGAGATTTTAACCTATCACTTTCTTCTTCAGAAGGAACCTTTCCTTTAGGTTGATTTGCAGAAATCTCATTATTGATCTGCAGAACCTCCTGTCTAAGAGGGTCTCTTTTCGCTTCTAGTTCTTTTAATTCAGAATCCAACTCCGCTTTTTCATCTGCATGTGCTTCCCAATAGGCAGCAATACGCGCCTTCTTTTCCTCTTCCGCTTTTCTCTTTTCTTCCAATTCTTTTTCATGTAGCTTTCTCTGTATTTCAGCAATTTTATCATTGCATTCTTGAACCATCTTTTTTCTAGCTTCCTTCGCTGAATCAGAAAGAGAATATTCTTTTTCATGAATATACTCACTAAATAAAGACGACCATACTAGTTTATAAGAACAAGAGTTTAAAGGTTCTTCAAGCGCAATTATTTTATTCTTATATCTTACAATATCTTCTTCATCATCATTATCTGAAGTATCAATTGCTAATTGAAATATTGCTGTAATGTTAGTGCACCAACCAATATATGTATCCCAATCAGCTTTGTTAGGATATTGCACTTTTTTCCATGCTTCTCTAACAGTATTTAATGCTCCTACTCCTGCTTGATTCATCAGAGTAGCAACATTTTCTAGATAGCCTTCAGGAATACCTACCGAGTTGCCATGAGACAGTAAAACAAGAATTGCATCTAAAACTACTTTTTTATCAGTTGAAAACCCATTTAATTCCTTTAAATCTGGGCTAGCGATAAATCTATCTTTTCTTAATGATATCAGTGCTAATCCGAGATTTTTTAGCTCTTCCGTGGCCTGTTCTTTTATTTCTTCTTTTTCGTCTTCTGGCGCAAAATCAATTGCTTTACAAAACGAATGAGCTGCTTCTTCAATTCTAATATTTGCTATGGTTGATTGCCATCCAACAGCTTTCCCCTTCAAAAACCACGCTTTATAACACATTGCATCAATTACTATCGCTTGATTGCAATAATTCTCTGCCTCCGCTTTATTATCTGCCTCATATGCAGAAGACGCTAATAAAAGAATATTATCCAATTGTTGTTGGTTAGGATTTACTTGAGGAACTGGTTGAGGAGCCCCCGAAGTTGGCGCTGTAACAGTGCTAGTTTCTTCTCCATCTACTTCTTTCATCATTCCTTTTGCTTCTTCAAGCGAATAGCTTGTTCCGCACCCCTGACACACGAACATTCCATTCTCTTTAACAAATTGATTACCTTCACACAATTCACAAACTATCTTTTTCATCTAGACACCCCGCTTCCTTTAGTCATATATTAAATTTTTATTATACAATACTTAATCATTTTGAGTCATTTCATACCCACAAATCAAACATTTTTCTTGTCCAGTAATCATTTCATTTCCACATAATGGACAAACATTCCTATTAACTGCCGTAGATTGAACAACATATTCATCTGGTAGATTTACCTGATCATTTGAACCTGATGTAACAGGATTAAATTCATTTTCACTTTCAGACTTAATACCAAAATTCGAATTATTGTTAACATATAGATTTGTATATGTTCCAAACAAAGTGTTTTTGGTAAATAACTCCTTAGGATTTTGTAGTACTTCTAATAAAGATTTATAATCTAGATATAATAATAAACATACAACTAATGCTAAATAAAACATTAAATACATAAAAAGCCAAACTGAAAACAACGATTTAGTTACTACTTTATATGCAAACAACTGAAATTTAGTATCTACTGCGTTTATAATACAACCTCTAAAAAACACCATAAAAACCGATATTAATAATACAAACGTTGAAGTAACTTTATCCAATCCATACCATACAAATAATACAGATTCAAAAACCTCAAGGCCTATAAGGATAACAATTAACAAGACCAACCATCCTTTTAGCCCTTCTGTATTTTTTGTCACAACGATATATTTAACAAGCATGCACAAGTCGATAACTGCACTAGCTATATT
>CACZQX010000175.1 GCA_902783445.1 uncultured Lachnospiraceae bacterium | reverse complement strand
GGCAGAGCGGAAGTAATAAGGACTGTTTTGGAACTGAACAAAAAAGAACATGTAAGCATAATATTAATAACTCATTATATGGAAGAAGCGGTGGATGCCGACAGGATTATTGTGATGGATGACGGCAAAGTCGCAATGAGCGGGACGCCCAAAGAAGTATTTTCAAAAACAGAAGATCTTATTAACTTGGGCTTGGAACTTCCGCCGGTTACCAAGTTGGCCTACGAGCTGAAAAAAGAGGGGCTTGATTTGGAAGACGGCATAATAACATATGATGAGTTGGTAAAAGGATTAAAGGGATTAAAAAGATAATGCTTTTAAGTTTAAAAGATTTAAGCTATGTCTATTCAAAGGGCACTCCTTTGCAGACGGGGGCTTTAAAAAATATAAATTTGGATATAGAAGAAAACAGCTTTATAGGCTTAATAGGGCATACGGGTTCCGGAAAATCAACCCTGATTCAACATATGAACGGGCTTATTAAAGCAACAAGCGGAGATGTTATCTTTGAAGGAAGAAGCATATACGAGAAGGGCTACGATTTAAAAGACCTAAGATGTAATGTAGGTCTTGTGTTTCAATATCCGGAACATCAACTTTTTGAAGAGACGGTTTTTAAGGATGTTTCTTTCGGCCCGACAAATCAGGGCTTTTCGGAGGAAGAAATAAAGGCCAGAGTCGAAAATGCCTTAAGGATTGTCGGAATCGGCGAAGAGTATTGGAATATGTCGCCTTTTGAACTGTCCGGCGGCGAAAAAAGAAGGGTAGCGATTGCCGGTGTTATGGCAATGCAGCCAAAAGTTCTTATACTTGATGAACCGACTGCGGGTCTGGATCCCAAGACAAAAAACTCTATACTCAGTCAGATAAAGCAAATTCATGAAGAGGTAAAAATCACCGTAATTTTGGTTTCTCACAGCATGGAAGATGTGGCTGAATATGTTGATAGAATCATTGTAATGAACGACGGAAGCGTTATGTATGACGATGAGCCGAAAAAAGTATTTTCTCATTACAAAGAGCTGGAAAAAATAGGGCTTGCAGCACCTGCAATGACCTATATAATGAACAAATTAAAGGAAAACGGCTTTGAGGTATCCACAGATATAATAACCGTTGAAGAGGCAACAAAAGAAATATTAAACTGCCTAAATAAGGAAAAACAATGTTAAGAGATATGACACTCGGACAATATTATCCGACCAAATCGAAAGTTCATAAAACAGATCCCAGAGTGAAATTGCTTGCAACACTACTTTTTGTTGTGGGATTGTTTTTGGTGAATTCATTTCTAAGTTATATCTTTTCCATTGCCATTATAGGAATAACCATAGGCATGTCAAAAGTGCCGTTTTCATACATGATAAAGGGAATGAAATTCATTCTCGTACTGCTGATAATAAGTGCCGTTTTCAACATAATATTTACAAACGGCGAGCATATGTATTTTGAATACGGAATAATAAAAATATCGGCGGAAGGCCTTAAATGGGCGGTATTTATCGTTATAAGGCTTATGCTTATTGTTTTGGGCTGTTCCATCGTAACCTATACAACCACGCCAAATGACTTAACTGCCGGCTTGGAAAAAGGCCTTTCTTGGATGAGAAAAATAAAAGTCCCGGTGCATGAAATAGCCGTGATGATGTCCATAGCATTAAGGTTTATTCCAATACTTGTGGAAGAAGCGGATAAAATCATGAAGGCTCAGTCTGCAAGAGGAGCCGATTTTGACAGCGGAAATATAATTGCAAAGGCTAAAAACATGATACCTGTAATTGTGCCTTTGTTTATATCGGCATTCAGAAGAGCATCGGAGCTTGCAACGGCCATGGAATCCAGATGCTACAGAGGCGGCGAGGGAAGAACAAAATTCAAACCCCTTGTATATAAACTTTCGGACAAACTATCATATGCCTTTTTGGCGCTGTATTTCGTTATAATAATAGGCCTTGATCTTATGGCAAGAAATATAGAAGCCTTAAACTTTATGATGGCTAAATAACTGTTTAAAGGTTGATTTCGGGAATAAAAATGAAAAGAATAAGATTGATTGTTGCCTACGACGGCACAAATTACAGCGGCTGGCAAAAGCAGGACAATGCCCTTGCAATTGAGCAGCTTTTAAACGAAACATTAAGCAAATTATTGAATGAAGAAATAGAAGTTATAGGCGCAAGCAGGACGGATGCGGGGGTACATGCATTGGCAAACGTGGCGGTGTTTGATACCAACTCAAAGATTCCGGCGGATAAGTTTTCTTATATGTTAAACCAATGGCTTCCAAAGGATGTAAGAATAAGAAAATCCGATGAAGTGGACCCGGATTGGCATCCAAGAGCCGTGAAAAGCGATAAAACATACGAATACAAAATCTTCAATGCTCGCCATGAAATCCCCCTTCTTATGAAGGATTCATATTTCGTATATTTGAAAATGGATATGGAAAAAATGAGGCAAGGGGCAAAATATCTGGAAGGAGAGCATGATTTTACAAGTTTTGCATCCAGAGGCGGCAGCGCAAAAAGCACTGTAAGAAGCATTAATTCCATAGAAATAAAAGAAGAGGCCGTTGATGATTTAAATGAGCAAGAACGTTTAATAAGAATAAGAATAAACGGCAACGGCTTTTTATATAACATGGTAAGAATAATAGTCGGAACATTGGTACAGGTGGCAACGGGTCTTAGAGAGCCCGAAGATATAGTGAAAATTCTGGAGGAAAAAGACAGAGATGCGGCAGGGCCGACGGCACCAGCCAAGGGGCTGACACTAATAAAACTAAATTACCATGACTAATTTATCAAAAAACTTTACATTGGCTGATAATTGTAGTATATTAAGCGCGGATGGTATTCGTAAGGAACCATACCGTGCTTAATATTTTTCTTAATACCATTTGCCAAAGTAACGCATGCCTTGATGAAAACAGGGACTAAGCGCAAAAAGAAGGTGGTAAGATGGAAGCTAAGAACTTAAAAATTGCTTTTATAGGTGCCGGAAGAGTAGCTTTTTCCCTAGGCCGTTATTTTGCGGAAAACGGACTGAATCTATTGGGATACTACAGCAGAAATATTAAAAATGCGGAAGAAGCGGCACGATTTACAAACAGCGAAAGCTTTTGCAGTATAAAAGAAATTGTTGAAGCCGGGGATGTTATATTCATAACAACATCCGACGGGGCAATCAAAGAAGTTGCCGATGAAATATTTGCCCTTGGGGACAAATATGATAAGGAACACGAAGGAATAAGTATTAAGAATAAAATATTTTGTCACTGCAGCGGCGCCATGTCGGGCGCGGTCTTTACGAATCTTGAGGAGGCCGGAGCATTCGGTTATTCCATCCACCCAATGTTTGCATTTAACGATAAGCAAACATCATTTAAGGAACTTTCAAAAGCATATTTTACAATTGAAGGAAATAAAGAAAAAATTGATGTTATAAAGGGAATGTTTGACATTCTTGGGAATAACTATCAGTTGATTGATGCAAAAAACAAGACTTTGTATCACGCTGCGGCGGTAATGGCAAGCAATTTGGTTATTGCCTTGTATTCAATGGCGGCAGACACCCTTAAAAAATGCGGTTTTGCCGAGGAAGATGCCATAAAGGCATTGATGCCTTTGTTTATAAACAATGCTCTGAATTTGGAGAAAATCTCGCCCCAAAAAGCTCTTACGGGACCCGTAGACAGGGCAGATTATAAAACCGTTGAAAAGCATCTGGCAGAGCTTGATGGAGATTACAAAGAAGTTTACATAAAACTTTCAAACAGACTTGTGGAAATAGCAAAGGACAAGAGACTGGAAGACGGAAGTTTAACAAATGAAGCTTCGGAAAACTATCAAAAAATAATCGCTCTTTTAAATATAGAGCCAACAGCGCAGTAAGGCGCGGGAGAAAAGAAAGGGAAGAAAATGAAAAACACAGTATTAACTTTTGCTCAGGCAAAAAAAGAAGGAACAAAAATCAGCATGTTGACAGCCTACGATTATTCAACGGCAAAACTTATCAACGATGCGGGGGTAAACTCCATATTGGTAGGAGATTCCTTGGGAAATGTAATGCTTGGTTATGAAGACACAATATCGGTAACAATGGAAGACATGATTCATCATGCAAGAGCCGTATCAAGAGGCGCAAAAGACGCAATGGTGGTAGTGGATATGCCGTTTATGTCATACCAAACATCAACATATGATGCGGTGGTAAATGCGGGACGCATTATGAAGGAAGGCCGCGCAAATGCCGTTAAATTGGAAGGCGGAAGAACAATAGCACCGACAATTAAAGCAATTGTGGATGCGGGAATCCCGGTATGCGCCCATATCGGTCTTACACCGCAGTCAATCAATGCTTTTGGCGGACATAAAGTTCAGGGTAAATCAATCGAGGCAGCCAAGAAATTAATCGACGACGCACTTGCGGTACAGGAAGCGGGAGCATTTACGGTGGTAATCGAAGCCGTACCGGCAAAACTTGCAAGTCTTATAACACAAAAGCTTGATATACCTACAATCGGAATCGGCGCAGGTTCCGGCTGCGACGGACAGGTTTTGGTTTACCAGGATATGGTAGGAATGTTCTCTGACTTTACACCTAAGTTTGTTAAAAAATTTGCAAATGTTGGAGAAACAATGAAAGCAGCATTTAAGCAGTATGATGAAGAAGTAAAAGCGGGAACATTTCCTGAAGAATGCCATACATACGCAATAGATGATGAAATAATAGAAAAATTATATTAGAAAAGAAAAAGGAAATAAACATGATTAAAGTAGTTCACACAATAAAAGAAGTAAGACAAGAAGTTGAAAATTGGAGAAAAGAAGGCAAGTCCGTGGGCTTTGTTCCTACAATGGGATACCTTCACGAAGGACATCAAAGCTTGATTGCAAATTCCGTAAAAGACAATGACAAAACAGTTGTCAGTGTTTTTGTAAACCCAATGCAGTTCGGAGTGGGAGAGGATCTTGAAAGCTATCCGAGAGACCTTGAAAAGGATACAAAGCTTTGCGAAGAAACGGGAGCTGATTTAATCTTTAATCCGGAACCGGAAGAAATGTATGCAAAAGGTTTTTGCTCTTTCGTGGATATGAACGGACTTACAAAAGAACTTTGCGGAAAAAGCAGACCTATACATTTCAGAGGCGTTTGTACGGTTGTAAGCAAACTCTTCAATATCGTAAGACCTGACAAGGCATATTTCGGACAAAAGGATGCTCAACAGCTTGCGGTAATCAAAAGAATGGTAGCTGACTTAAATATAGCGGTTGAAGTGATAGGATGTCCGATTATCAGAGAAGAAGACGGTCTTGCAAAAAGCTCGAGAAATACCTATTTAAGCGCGGAAGAAAGAAAAGCGGCATTAATACTTTCAAAATCAATCTTTGCCGGTAAAAAAATGGTTGAAGAGGGAATGAGAGATTCAAAAGAGCTCATTAAGGCAATGACGGATATAATAAATACGGAAAAACTCGCAAAAATCGACTATGTAGACGTAGTGGATTTCGAAACAATCGAAAAATGCGATAAAATTCAAGGCGAAACCTTGGTGGCAATAGCGGTTTACATCGGAAAAACAAGACTTATCGACAACTTTATCGTAGATGTTAAATAGCTGTATGCAAAAGATTTTTTGAGGCAGCTTAAGCAAGAAGAGGAAAAAATATGTTAAAAGGAAAAAAAGTAGTGCTTGGAATAAGCGGCTCCATAGCGGCTTACAAAATGGCAAATCTGGCAAGTATGTTAATTAAGCTTGGTGCGGATGTACAAGTAATAATGACGAAAAACGCAACAAACTTTATTAATCCCATTACTTTCGAAACACTGACAAATCACAAATGTCTTGTGGATACATTTGACAGAAACTTCGAATTCCATGTTGCACATGTTTCTTTGGCGCAGTCGGCGGATGTGATTTTAGTTGCACCGGCATCGGCCAATATAATCGGCAAGATGGCAAACGGAATAGCCGATGATATGTTAAGCACTACCGTTTTGGCGGCATCATGCAAAATAATAGTTGCACCGGCCATGAATACAAATATGTATGAAAACAAGATAGTGCAAGACAATATCCAAAAGCTTAAGGATTACGGAATGGAAGTAATAGAGCCGGCATCGGGACGCTTAGCTTGCGCAGCCGTAGGCAAGGGAAAACTTCCGGATGAAGAAATATTGTTGGAATACATATCCAAGGAAATAGAGTGCGAGAAGGATCTTGCGGGAAAACGCATAATTGTAACTGCGGGACCTACAAGAGAAAAACTCGATCCCGTCAGATACATTACAAATCTTTCAACGGGAAAAATGGGTTATGCCCTGGCAAAAGCGGCAATGCTAAGAGGAGCTTTTGTTACGCTTATATCAGGACCGGTCAGCATTAAAGCGCCGAGCTTTGTGGAGCTTGTTGAAATCGAGTCCGCAAGGCAGATGTGCGAGGAAGTATTAAAACGCTCAAAAGAAGCCGACATTATAATAAAAGCGGCAGCAGTTGCGGATTATACGCCAAAAACATTCAGCGACGATAAAATCAAAAAAAGCGATAATGACTTAAATATAGAACTTGAAAGAACAAGAGACATTTTAAAAACCATAGGCGAAACAAAAAACGATCATCAAGTGCTTTGCGGCTTTTCTATGGAAACAAAAGATATGCTTGAAAATTCAAGGAAAAAGCTTGAAAAGAAAAATTGCGATATGATTGTTGCAAATAACCTAAAGGTTGAAGGCGCGGGCTTTGGAACGGACACCAATGTTATAACCATAATAACAAAGTCGGACCTTAAAGAATACGAGTTGATGTCGAAAGACGAAGCAAGTCACAAAGTATTGGATGAGGCATTAAAACTCTACAAAGCCAAAAACGGAGATTAATTATGATTCTTGCAATAGATGTAGGAAATACCAATATAGTAGCGGGCCTTTTAAAGGAAGGCAGCGTAAGCTATGCAAAAAGGTATGAAACCGGGAAAAGCAAAGGTTACGAATATCACTATAAAGAGCTTAAAGGCTTTATAGAAGATATTAAAAGAGAAAGCAACAACTCGGTGGATAAAGAGATTGAAGGAGCGATTATTTCAAGCGTTGTTCCTCCTTTAAATTCGATTTTGAAAAAAGCCGTAAAGGATGCAATAGGCTGTGAGCCGCTTTTTGTGTCACACGCGCTTGAAACCGGTTTACAAATCAAATATGACGATCCATCAAAGCTCGGTGCGGACCTTATATGCGTTGCGGCGGCAGCGGTGGTAAAATACGGCGCACCTGTGATAGTTATCGATATAGGTACGGCAACAACTTTCTCCGTGGTAAACAAAAACAAAGAGTATTTGGGCGGAGCCATAGCACCGGGACCTTATACATCCCTTAAGGCATTGGGAAAACTTGCGTCACAGCTGCCGGAAAACGGATTTGAATTTACAGACAAGATAATAGGAACAAACACCCTGTCTTGTATGAGCATAGGAGCATTTACTGCACATGCGGCAATGATAGACGAAATGTGTTTCAGAATGTCAAAAGAACTTGGCGGCGAAAAAGTAAATTTTGTGGCAACGGGAGGACCGGCAGGCGAAATAACATCCATGTGCAGAAATGAGATTAAATACGACAGAGAATTGATGCTTACGGGCCTTTGGGAAATATATAAAATGAATGCCGAAAAGGTTAGCAAAAGCGCAAAAAACAAGAAGCAGACAATAAAAAATTGACTATTGACATAAAAGGATGCAAGTACTATAATGTCTTAATGTGACGACTTATGCGTGGTAATACTCAATGCCATTAGCCCCGGTAAGAGTATTGGGCGTCGAATCGGTAAAAGAGAATAAGCGGTTATTTGATTTAATCGGTCTTATAAGTCGAAACGTTTAAGTTGTTTAATTGCAATATACATTTAATGGAGGAAAAACCAATGAATACATATATGCCAAACACAGCAAATGTTGACAGAAAATGGTATGTGGTTGATGCAGCAGGTTGCACACTCGGCCGTTTATCATCTGAAATTGCAAAAGTGTTAAGAGGTAAAAATAAACCGGTTTACACACCACATGCAGACATGGGTGATTATGTAATCGTAATCAATGCAGAAAAAGTTGCCGTAACAGGTAAGAAAATGGATCAGAAAATCTACTACCATCATTCAGATTATGTAGGCGGAATGAAAGAAACAAAGCTTGCAGAAATGATGGAGAAAAAGCCTGAAAAGGTTATAGAACTTGCAGTTAAGGGAATGCTTCCAAAGGGACCTTTGGGAAGAGAAATGTTCAAGAAGCTTTTTGTATATGCAGGCAGCGATCACAAGCATGCAGCACAGAAGCCTGAAACATTGACATTCTAAGACTGAAAGGAGGATATAATAACCATGGCAAAAGAAAAATTTTACGGAACAGGTAGAAGAAAAAAGAGTATCGCCAGAGTTTACCTTGTACCGGGTAAAGGCGAAATTACAATAAACAAAAGAAATATCGATGAATATTTCGGACTTGAAACATTAAAAGTTATCGTACGTCAGCCATTAGTTGCTACAGAAACAACAGACAAATATGACGTAATCGTAAACGTACACGGTGGTGGCTTTACAGGTCAGGCAGGCGCAATCCGTCACGGTATCTCAAGAGCACTTCTTCAGGTAGATGGCGAATTCCGTCCAACACTTAAAAAAGCAGGCTTCTTAACAAGAGACCCACGTATGAAAGAAAGAAAGAAATACGGTCTCAAAGCCGCAAGACGCGCACCACAGTTCTCAAAAAGATAAGTATTATCTGCGGGATTGCAGATATCAAAAAAGAGTCGAGGCAAGTTTACTTGCATTCGGCTCTTTTTTGATATCTGTAATTCCATAGGAATGCAAGAAATGGTGAGCGTGAAATGCGAAGCATTTTACGCGAATTCATTTCTTGTATCCTGCAGATAATATCAGTGTTCGGATTCGAGGTTCATCTCAGTCGTCGCAGATATAACTACAGTACAGTTCTTTCTTGTGTTCGCAGATAACTCCTCTCTCACCCACCAAATATCTCCCCGATAGACATCTTATCCAAAATCTCTTTCACAAATCCATCCACATCATTTCTTATCGCCTTCCAGTCAATTTTCTCAAATCCGTAGAGATACTCGTCCTTACCCTCAAAAACATCCTCACTAAAGGAAGACTTCACAAGATCACCTTTAAAATATCCCTTGCAAAGAAGAGAATTGTCCTTGAGGAGGGAAAGATTTTTAATATACAAATCAAAACCATTATCATGATTTTCCCATTCCAAAGCAGATTCCAAGGAATAAACCGTATTCGCATTGGTATAATAAATCAACTTACAATCAAGATAGTTTTTGTATTCGCTGCTTCTTTGCGCAATAAGAGTGGCTTTTTCATTATCCGGCAGCTCGTAGCTGAAATTAACTTTCTCCATGTCACATCCTTCAAGCACAACATAAGCTCCGGGGAGGATAGGAGAAAGGTCAACTTCAATCTTCCTAAGCTTGTTTGAAGGGGTGAGATAGGCAGTAAAAGCAATATCAAAATCAGGGTCTTCCATATCCAAAAGCTCCCATATAAAATGCCCGGAACCTTTATGAATCGTGGATTTGAAAGCATCGCATTTAACTCCCTCAGCATCTGTGTAGTCGCTCTCAAGAGCTTCAACATCCATTTCCCTAATTAATTGAATGATATTCCAAAGGTTATCACTATACCATTTGCTGTCCGGATTATCCGTCAAATTAGGCATTTTCGGGAAAAAGTCAATTACGGAGTCGAAGGAATAACGGCTGTTTCCAAGGATTGGAGCATCCATGTAAAGAGTACTGTTTTCCGCATAAAATTCTATATTACCCGCTTCAAAGACCAACAAGTTAAGCCCTACATCAGCGATTAAACGCTTTTGATCAAAGGATCTTTTGGCGGAAATGTCAGAAAAAACGGAAGCATTAAGCTTTTTGATGTCATTTAAGCCCATTTCACCCTTTATTTCAACATCCGAATTAAAATACTCGCGACATAACTCCATCAAGTCCACATCATAGGCAAGAAAATCATT
>CACZQX010000174.1 GCA_902783445.1 uncultured Lachnospiraceae bacterium | reverse complement strand
TTGTTTACAATGGATCGCTGTCTTGAAAATATGTATTTTTTCTTTCTATATGATACAGGCAAAAGATATCTTGATATTTTTATGTCGCTTTATCTTCATACGCATCGTTATCTCACATATCTTGTCCCACTTGTTTTTGTTATTTGGTTAATTCGCAACAAATTTAAAGTTAACTACGGAATACTTTTTCCTATAGCAATTATTTACCTTTTGTATCTTATTACATCAGTTTTAACTTCCGGCTACACTTCACGCTGGATAAACAAATTCCAGTATCCCGCAGTTATGTATCTGTTTGTTACAATGATGTGCTCAACCAAAAGAAATGCTCAGCGTTTTTTTCGTATCGGGGTAGACCTTTATATTGGTTTATTGCTTCTGAATACTGCATTTACTCTTTATCCTAAGTTATACTCATTTTTTACAGATTGGACTCCCGATTTTTTTATTTCAGCAAGTAACTTAACCGGTTTTCCTCTTTTCCTCGGTGCACTCTTTGCACTTCTTGATAAACATTTTAACAACAATTCACTCCGCTGCTGGATTTATCTTTTCTTATTCTTTTTAAACCAGTTCTTAATACACAGCGCAGGTTCTTTTATTGCTGCTTTAATATTTTCCGGCTTTTTGTTTATTCCAAAAGCAAAAAACTTCATTCAGCGGAAAAATCTAAACTTTTTTGTTTTTCTTTCAGTTGTTTTCTGTTTTTTCTTTGTTTTGGCTGCATTTTTATATTTTCATTTTGATATGGTATATAAGATTCTCGATCCGTTAACACTTTTGAAAGAATCATTGTATATTCGTTTTATCATTTGGAATGGACTTATAGCCCTCATCCTTAAAAAACCTATCCTTGGTTATGGTCTTGGAGAAAAAGCTGAAATATTTATACGGCCTAATACATCGCTTTATTACAATGCGCATAACGCTTATCTACAGACCCTTTATGAAGGAGGAATTCTTACACTTGCGACTATATTTGTTGCTTTGAACATAACCTCAGATAAGCTGAGCAAGTCAAACGACCGTCCATTAGTCGGAATATTCCATATTATTCTTTTTTCCGAACTCATAATGATGCTGTCCGCGATAACCAGCTGGTATACCTGGTATCCGATTCTTCTCATTTTACAGATAGCTGTATGTACAGTTGCTATTCCAGAGGAAAATAAACTATGAGCAAAAAACTTGAAATTTTAAACACAAAGGCACCATATTGGCTCATTCTTATCATCTGTTTCATTTTTTTGATACTTTTATTGTTTCCGTTATTTTATATCGCAAAATATAATGTCCCCTCTGCAGATGATTTCAGTTTCAGTTGTGAAACTCATGCTGCTATAAGTGAAGGTAATACTATATTCGGAATAATAACAGCAGCAATATATAAGGTTAAGGATGTCTATTATTCCTGGCAAGGAACTTTTTCAGCTGTCTTTATGATGGCATTCCAGCCTTCAATTTGGGGCTTCCGTTATTACTTCCTTACAACATGGATTATGGTAATTTCTCTTCTAGCAGGCATTTTTTTCCTGTTTTTGAGATTATTTTCCGGCATCTTTCATATAAAGAAGTCATTAGCGGGTATTATTGCTGTAGTTACTTCCATTATTTGTATCCAGTTCGTCCCGACGGCAAACCAAAGTTTTTTCTGGTATAACGGTTCGATCTATTATACCTTTACATTCGGAGTTTTGCTTATTTTATATGCAATTAATATCGGCTTTATTCTCTATGGTGGATATTGGAGACTAGCTCTGATCTGCATTTTTAGTATTTTTATAGGGGGAAACAATTATGTTACTGCCCTTATCTATTTTATTGTAACATTCTGCATTATTCTATTCCTGTTTATTAAAAGAGATGATAGAGCGCTGTATATATGTCTTCCATTTATTTTATTCTTGATTTCTTTTTTAATCAGTGCAACTGCTCCCGGCAATGCAGTTCGCCAGGAAAAAGCCGCAGAAAGGTTGGGTATCATTCAGTCTATACTCCTCTCTTTTAAATATGCTTCTATTAATTCTCTGAAATGGACTGATTTACGCTTATCTTCCTGTATAATATTTTTATTTCCATTTATATGGCTGGCAGCTAAATCAAGTAATAAAACTTTTCCATATCCTCTTCTTTTCTCTCTCTTGTCGTTCTGTGTTTTTTCTGCTTCTTTCACACCGCATCTTTATGCTTTGGCAAGTGATGGACCCGATAGGCTGAAAAATATCATTTTCTTTTTTTATGTTCTATTGATCGTTTTCAATCTCTTTTGGTGGTGTGGCTGGCTCACGCACAGAAGAAAAGACTTTCAAACATCTCAGTCTGATTCTATCCGCATACTTCCATTCACTCTATTCTCCGGTGCTTCCTTTATTTGTCTCATCTTTGCAGTATTCCTGTTTCATAGTTCACTTACCTCTGTTCTGGCTATAAATGAGCTAAGAAGCGGAGAAGCGCAGAGTTATTATGAAGAAGCCTTGCAGAGACAGAGCGTTCTTGAGGATGCCACCATCCAGGACTGTGAATTTGAGCCATTTGAAAGCATGCCGTATCTGTTATTCTTTACTGACATGTCTGATGATCCATCAGATTTTCAAAACGAGGACACTTGTACATACTATCATAAAAACACAATTATTGTCCGTTAATTGAATGATCACATAATTCTGTGATAAGAATAAATGCTTTAGAAAACCAAATCACCTGATGAAATAATGAGCTTCCCAACCTAAACGTTGGAGAGCTCATTGATATTCAGGGGAATTTCATCGTGAATATATTTTCCCCGTTGCTACCATTGTTTTTTCATCTGATGCATTGCCCCATTGATAGAATTCATGCATAATGTGTTCTTCTCCAAATGCATATAATAAATATCTGCGCGAACGTTTTTCATTATTTACGTATGAAAACACTTCTGTGCTTTGTCCTCCTTCCGCAAGTTCCGGATACTTCTCAACCAGATCTGCATGAGAAACCGGAACATCGGAAAACTCAAGCGGATGATGTTCATTAATCCCCTTTACAAAGAGTATAGGATTCTGCCTGCCCACACCGCTTCGGACATCCGGTGCGTATCCATGATCTGACATAAAGATTATCGCTGTATTATCATATACCTTTGATTCTTTCAATTTATTTATATATAGCAGAAAAGTAGATATGGTTTTTTCTATACTGCTTTCATATGAGAAGTCTTCAATTCCTTCTGCCTCTGCTTTATAAGTAAACGGATCATGTGCGCCAAGTATATACAAAAATTTAAAGCATTTATCCGAAGTGATTGTAACTTCCTGTTTATTTATTGTGTTGCAGAAATCTGAATTTACAGTCGAATATGAACTGTATTCATCCGATTTTAACGTGTCAAAATAAAAATCATCAGTTGAAAGGAAACAAAATCGTTTCAGGAAAAACGGCAGATATCGATAACCCGACAATTTTATCTGCATTTTTATGAATCTAATCGGATAAGTAAAATACTCATTTCTCTTAGCAATGTTTTCAAACTTTAATCCTTCTACTGAAAAAGTGTATTCCGGGTTATAAAAACCAACATTATAATTGTGACTCTTCAGATAAGAAAACAACGGAGAAGAAGACATTGCTTCCTGAACATAGTCCCAATCTGATTGTTCATTTTCAAACCACTGACCAGATAATATAAGAGGAATTGATCTTAATGTCCATGGATACCCGGACATTGTATTACAGAAGAATGTGAAATCTTTAAAATACTCATAGTATTCAGGGTGTATCTCTGCTATATTACTGAAAACTTCTGCATCGACCTGATCTGCCAGAAATATGATAAGGTTACTGTCTTCAGACATTTCAAGAAGCTTTTCATTTGTACAGTATGTTTCCTTTTCATTCCTTCCATAGCTTTCGATAAAATAATAAATGCTCGTTAAGAACAGCATAGAAAAAAGAAATGCTGATATCATCTTTATAATTGTTCTTATCTTTTTTTCTCCGAACAAATAGTAAACGAAAAAAACTATTCCTACTATTACTACAAATAAAATAATACTTTTTATTATTTCGTTTCTATACTCTCCCCACTTTATTTCTGATCCATTAAGCGGCGGTAGATTTGAAGAAAGGAATGTTCCCTGTATATATATAACGATCAGGCCAGCAAAAGAGAGAAGAAAAATAATGAATTCAATTTTTTTGTATGTATTCTTTAATAGTATTAATATGCCCAACATTACAAATACAGCAGCAAGAAACAGCGGAAGCATGTATTGTATAACATCAATTATTGAATAGAAAAGCTCATAACTGTTGACGTAGAAAACTTCTACCGTTCCATATACAAACAGCAGGAAAGAACCAGCCAAAGAGAGAAATAACTCCGGCAAAAACTCTTTTATTATGTTTTTTATTTTTCTTATACTCATCTGTTTTCTTTTGATTTCTCTATCAGTCTTTTTATCAGATAATCTGCTCCAACAGAAGCTGATTTTCCAACATTATAAAGATACTTTTCCCGCAGCATTCTGATGCTCTCTTTTGAAAACACTTCACTATGCAGGAGCTGCTCTATAGCTGCTGCTATTCTATTGATCTCATTCAACTCTAAAGATATTCCGATTTTATTCCTTACCTCTATATCAAACGGCACAATATCTATATCTCTATAGTCCTGGTTCATCACCTTCATCGGTGTATTTACAAACAAACATGGTTTTAGTGTTGTAAAGGCATACTCATAAGCTATCCCTGACCAATCAGTTACCAATATATCGGAATGAAATACCGTTTCATTGGATGAAAAATCTGTCTGAAGAGAAAAATTCTGATAGCTGCCGAATTGCTCCTGCAGTGCCTTCAGCCTTTCAGGATAATGCCGGACATACTGAGGATGCGGACGTACGACAATCCAATATTTTTCTTTCACTAACCTTTCCAATATCTTTTCAATACAGGAATCCATTATATTATCTTCCTGCCACGAAGGAGCAATCAGTATCTGAGGCGGATCATTTTTAACCAAGGGGTTTGCATGAAATGTTTCTATCATGTTATCTATAAGCGCATATCCATACTTAATAAGCATCTTTT
>CACZQX010000173.1 GCA_902783445.1 uncultured Lachnospiraceae bacterium | reverse complement strand
TATTTATTTTGGAAATTAATCATATTTTCTGCATTGCTGCCTCTAAATTGGTAAATCGTCTGATCATCATCTCCGACAACGCACAAGTTTGCGCCACAGGATGATAATTTATTAATAAGGCTTTCTTGTAAATCATCTACATCCTGATACTCGTCTACCACCAGATACTTGATACCTGACAAAAAATCTTGAATAGTTTTTTTATCAAAATGCTTTAAAACTTCAAAAATTAAAAGTGAAAAGTTTAAATACTTTTTGCTATTTAGTAACTCACAATACTTTTCAAACGCTTCTTTGCTTTCGTCAGTCCACTCCGCTTTACGATCATGCATATATATCATTTTATCAAAACATGTAGCGTACAAATTACATTCGTTTTTGTTCAAGCCCAAACATTTCGCGCCGGATTTATTATAGTATTTTCTCATAAATATATGCTCTTTAACTGTATCTAGTACACGATATCCTTCAAACTCACTCACAAAATTATCAAGAATCATCTTACAAAAAGAGTGTATTGTCCCTATATACATTTCTGATATATCTATATCTTCTCCAGACTCCACAATTATTCTTTCAATTCTTGACCGCATATTGTCCGCCGCCAAATTTGTAAATGTAAAAGCGACAATATTTGATGATGTAACATTATCCTTAGATAATAAAATATTTACAATTCTTCTTGCTATTACTTCCGTTTTGCCCGAACCGGCACAAGCCACAATTTGCAGATTGTGGTCTAAAGAATCAATTGCTTGTCTTTGCGCAGTGTTAAGCTTCATTTTTACCTCAATTTTTCTATCAATTTCACCGTTGCCATTGCCTTTTCTTCACCATTTTTCCCCTCTTTAACCTTATACTTTGCCAACAACGATTCTCTTGTATATATCTCAAAATCATCCGAAATATCTTCAAATAATTGAATCACATCCAACACGGTGTTTGGCAGCTCATTCATTAAAGAATAACGTACAAGTCTACCAAGCGATGATTTTTGTTCTGAAAACCCCAGACTCACCAATACTTGTCCCGCAGAAAACTTAATAAAATCCGGAAAAACATTTCGTATCGGTTGTGCATTTTCGCAGTCTTCTTTTTTTACATTTTTATATGCTTTTGGAGTCTCTAATGGTTTAAAAAATTGATGAAAGTATTCTTTAACATCCCCGTTTACCACTTTTACAGCACTTAATTCAACAGGAATGTCCGTTTTGAAATGAAATTCTGATGTAATCCAAAAAGCAACATAATCTTTCGGGACATCCGTATTCTTATATATATTAAAAGGTTTCAAATCCTTTTGCGATGTTTTTAGCTTTTTGCTGTTATTCATCGTTTCATGTTCAATACCCAATTTATCGAGATAAGCAAAGAATTCATCCTTCATTCTTGTGTTCGGTGGTGCCCAGTGTTTTTTCACCCCGCTCATTCTTTCCTCAGTTTCTTTTAATAATTCTTCAGTCTTTTCGAGGTTTTCATCAAATTTTTCTTTTGCTTTTTTCAAAATCTCAAGTGCTTTGTCATAATTTCTTATTCTTTTATAGTATTCCCATAATACGTAATATGGTTCTAAATATGTGTCATCCAGAGAAATCTTTTCAATTAAAGCATCAACCTTTTCCCACTCGTAATTCTTTATATGGACGTACAAAACTAACGCATTTACCAGGTTTTTTTCTTCTTTTTTTAATTTACTATTGTTAATGCATTCATCAGCCTTTTTCATAAGAAACCATTCCGATTGACCATCAACACCCGTAGTTCTAGGGAAGTATTTATTTGCACAATTTATCTTAACGAAAATCGATCTATCTGATTCTATAATATTAGCCAATTCTATTGCATATCTTTTGAAATCGCTAGGTCTTCCTCCTTTTTGAGTCAAGTCGCTAATCAACTCAGACCATAATTCATTTCCAGGGTCTTTAACGTCACACCCAGCAACTTCATAGCAAAAATTCTCCGTTACTTTTGGCTGACATGTTTTACACACAACACCTTCTTTTAATTCTTTCCCGCACATTAAGCACTTCATACCAAAAACCTCCTAAATTAAAGCTCATTATCTATTCTTCTACGCACTTCATCCTGAAGATAGCTTATTTCCGCATCCGACAAGCCCTCAACGTCGATAGAAAAAGAAGTTTCCCCTTGTCTTGCAGCCTCCAAACATTCTTCTATCTTTTCTTCAACAAGCATATTTCTAAAGCCTGCATACTCCATAAATTCATCGTTTTCAAAAAACATATTTACCATCTCCTTAAGCTTATTCGCTTATTTTGATTATGGCTTTGTCCGCAACTTTTATTTTGTATCCTGCTTCCGGATCCATCTTTTTAAGCATACTCGCCAGATTTTTAAGTTGCAATTCGGACATTGTCTTTCCTTTTGGTGAATAGTCATTAAGGTTTAAACCTTTATCACTTACTGTTTTTGAAATCATTTCCGTCAAGATCTCTTGGGCGCAGTCATTGCAATACCACTCGTCCAAATCGTCATCATTTGTTATATGAGTGCCCTGAATAGAAGATACAATTTCACAGCATTTTTCACATTCATAGCCTTCAGTAACTATCAGCTTTTTTCCATCGCTCTGGAACTGTTCTGCATAAGAAAAACCGGACTTCTCATTTTCAATAGTAATCATTCCCGCAAATACTATTCCTGTATCTTTAAGAATATGAGGTGCATCGCTAAGTTCCCAGCAGTCATCAGGCAACTCATATTCAGCAAGGCATTTTATCTGGTTTTTCATCTTGAAGGCATCTAATTCTTCGGATTCAAAAAAACCTTCCTCTTCGAGTTTCTGATAAGCTATTTTTGTATCATTTTCATTGTTAAATTTAATTATTACTTCCGCGTTTGTCACTGACATAATTAACGTCCCCCTTTTGATCATTAATTTGCCTAGATTCCATGCTATATCCGTACAAAAAAACTACAAATGTTTTATCATATTACGCCTTTTCATAACATAGAATCCGCAATTATTATCTACGATACAAGGCTACATCTTTGGCCGTCCTATAATTCGGACACTAAAAGCTTGCGCTTTACTTTAACACATATCAAAATCGCAATATTGCGGCTTTTTTAATATTTGTTTTTAACTCCCTCAAATGTCTCAAATAAATATAATACCCAAACGCTCTAGCTCAACCTATCATACTTTGCCGCATTTCCCCTTGCCTTCTCCACAGGGTACTTCGCTTCATTTTGTGCCATCTTCATGTTAACTATCTCGTCCGCATCAAGCCCAAGCTTATCCAACATGTTCTGACAATACACCAGCACATCCGCAAGTTCCTCTTTTACGTGCTGTTCGTCATATTCTTCCGACCATTGAAAACATTCCAACAACTCTGCTGCCTCTATAACTATGGACTTTGCCAGGTTCTCCGCCGAGTGGAACTGCTCCCAATCACGGTCTTCCGTAAATTTTCTTATTCTGTCTATTGTTTTTTGTTTCATGTTTTTCCTTTACTGTATTTCTATATATTTGCTCAAATACTCCCTCAAGTCATCATCACATACATATAAAAATGTGCCCTTGATTCCTCTGGTCATAAGCACATAATAAACATTTGTAATATACTCTAAAAGCTCTTCATATGTTGCTGTGCGCTTACCGTTTTTATCATAATAATTGTCAGGTCGAATTATTATCTTTTGATTATCCTTATCATAGCCGATATCTTTTCCGAGGATAACAAAGGCATAATTCAAATCATAGCCCTGTATAGAGTGTATACAGCCTACTTCATCAATTGCTCCGTTACTGTGCACCCAGCCTTCAGTGCAATTATTCCACATACGTTTTACGCCTTGTATATCAATATCACGTTTACTATGATCCTTTTTACTAATCCAAGGCCAAGCATATCCCGCTACCATTCTTGTAAGACCGTATTTGTTTTCTTTTTCATATAGGTCTTTTTCAAACTTTTTGAAGTCTGTATAAAGTTTAAGCTCATACTTATCATCTTCATACCTGCTCTTGCACTTAGCTGTAAGGATATCCTTTACAAAATCAATATATTTGTTCCCTCCAAGCACGCGCATTTGCGTAATCAGCTTATAATACGCTATGGTTCTTCTTTCAAAAGCATCTTGCATCTTTTTATCAAATCGTTCAAAGTCTATACCCGAAGGGCCTACAACCTGATCGCTGTCATAGAACAGCACTGTGCATTTAGACTGTTTTATAACCCAATCCAGCTCGTCCGCTTCTGTGGTTAATCCCAGCTTTTCGCAATTTTTCTTAAACGTCCCCATGTAAGAAATATTCTTATACTGATGAAGCCTATGTGCCTCATCTACCAGCAAAAGATCATATTTCTTATTTGTTATCTCAGATGGAGACAAAACCTGAGCCGGTGCTAAGCCATAAACGCTTTTAAATATTCTTTTCATAGTTTTTCTGAGCGATGTTTGCGGTACAACAAATCCTATGCTTTTTTCCTTAAACTCTCCGCTGTCAGATAGGTATTTCATAAGATAAACCGCAACGATTGTTTTTCCGCTTCCCGGCATTCCGTTTACAACCACACGCTCGTAAGAACCTGTTTTTATCTTTGACAATATTTCCTCAACTGCCATTCGTTGACTGTCATTCAATTCTTTATACGGCGAAAATTTAAATAAATCCGAGTTTTCAATTTCTTCCAAAGAATGCTTTACAAGCTTTTCCTTCTGAAGTTTTCTCCACAAAGATTCAAACATTTCATCATATTGCTTTTTCTGATAATAATGTTTGTCAGCTATTCCCGAGTTCTTGTTTCTAACTTCAAAAAGCTCATCCGCCATTACATACTGTATTAGCTTTGACTCATAATCAAATGTTACCGATTGGTTAAACAACTTTGAATATATGAAATGTACTTTATCAAAGATTTGTTTTTCTTCATTTGTAGCATGCTGAGTCATTCTGGTTTTCGCATGAGTTGACTCGCCCACATAAGCTTGCTTTCCGTTTTCCAATATGTAAAGCATTGGCCAGTTGTCCAAATACTCTTCATCACTGTATTTGCCGTTTTTAAAATCCCCATCTATAATTTTAAACATCATTTCACCTTAAGTTTAATTTCCTACCAAACCTGATAGCCTTGTCTTCTCGCCGAATCATACACCGGCCTCATGTTTTTCTCCAATATGCCATAAAACTCATCCCTCGTGTTTCCCTTGCGGTAGAGTTCCCGGTCAGCCCATATGGAGTGCAGATTGTCTCTGAAGCACGCCTCATACTTTTTGTGTATTTCCGGCAAGCTTTCGTCGTGTATCATTTCATACATGATAAACTGGTTGTTTGCAAACTTCGCAAAGAATGGATCCCACTTTGGCAACTTGTTGCTTTTTGCCGAGTTCAAAGACGAATCCATCGGCATCAGATTCCACAGCTCATCATTCATCACAAAAGACCATGGTATAAAATGGTCCACGTCATAATCTTTCCGGCTTATGGCGCTTCCTTTAAACACATCTTCTATCTTGCGTTTTTCCATTATCGCATCCCAGAGTTCGTGCACTTTCTTTAGCTTGCGCATTTTCTCGTCCATAGGCGCCAATTTGTACACAAGCCCCGGCACTTCGGGATTGTTGTTCTGCAGCCACTTTACTTTTTCGTACTGTATCCAGCCAAGTATCGACACTGTATTGTCTTGAATCATCTTTATCCAGCTTGGATTAAAATAGACTTCTCTTTTAAGCTTGGCTGATTGTCCCAGTGTATAAGGCAAAATCGTTACTTCGTTTACCTTTTCGATGTAGCTTACCATTCTTCCGATTCCGTTCCAGTTAGGTTTCTCATCGAATTTATCGAAAAAGCCCGCAAGTGCACGATATGGCACCATGTTGGTCAGCTGATCTTTGTAGGCTTTAAGCTCGCTTTCATGCTCTTTTATGGCATTTTTTATTTCAACCTTCGAAGCATTTGCCGGCAAATCGCTTATTTCCTGCAAGTTCAGCACACAACGCTCCAAACCGTCTTTTATATCTCCCGCTATCATTCCGCTTAGGTGTATATGAAATTCCAGCACAGAATACCAAGCGTTTGCTATCATCTCATCAATAATGTCGTTAAATGTAGTTTCCGCCACATCTTCCGATATCAGATTAACAATCGCTTCCAACCAGTAAAATTTATAGCTATAGGATGGATCTTTCATCATCAAGGAAAAAGACTCTATGTCAAGACGGTTTACATAATCTCCCTTGATGTTCGGTCGACTATCCATTTTCGCAAAATCAAATTCAGCCACTTTTCTTCTCCCCTGTCTTTTCGCACATCTACACTAATCCACATTTCTTCTCTTTCAAGCCCGATTCCTTCAAGCAATTTTGCTATTGCTTCTTCGGTCATATCGCTATAATATCTTCCTTTTCGTTCCCCTTCAAATTCCCCGTATTTAAAGGACGCATAGATAATGCCGCCTTTCTTTAGCGCTTCGTGGGCGACTTTGAATGCTTCCCTTAATTTATTTTTTTCCAAATGCAAAAGTGACGCACAGGCCCAAATCCCATCATATTTGTCCCTTGCGTTTAGTTCCTCAAAACTTTGGCATTTTACTTTTATTCCCGTTTTCTTGCCGGCATAGTCTGCCAGCTCTTTTGATGCATCTACGGCATCCACATCATATCCTGCTTCCAAAAAAGCCTTGCTGTCTCTTCCGCTTCCGCAGCCCCAGTCAAGTATGTAGGCTTTTTCAGGCAATTTATCAACAAACTTTTCTCTCAACGCCGAAACATCCGCATCTTCGGTATCAAGCACGAATTGTTTTAAATTCTTGTTGTAGTAATCTATCGTTTTTAGGCTGTTCATATTTTCTTTGCCTTTTAGCTGTTTTATCAGTCTTTATGCTTATTAGAGATTGTGGACTCACTGAGTCCAAAATCTGTTTCAGTCACTATCTATTTTATCAAAAAGATAGCCATATTTAAAGCAATTTTGCGAGTTTTTATCTTCTTTTTCCGTCCAAATTTTGACATGCTATCTGCCACAATATTGCTAACACTATAAGAATCAATATAATCATATCTACCGCCTCCTTTGTTTCTATATCTTTATTCTACTCGGGCGGCGTCCCATAATTAGGACAGCAAAAAACCTGCGCTTTCACGCAGGTTTATTAACTATTTTTATTATAAAATATTCTTATTTCGCAAGATTCTTTTGGATATGCTAATCTTCGGGAATCATGTCCACAGGGAGTTCGGAGATTATTAATGCATCTTCCCTAGACATCCCTCTAGCAATGCAGGTTTTGTACACTTCCAGCTTTGTTTCCAACT
>CACZQX010000172.1 GCA_902783445.1 uncultured Lachnospiraceae bacterium | reverse complement strand
GAAACGTTCCAAAAAATAGTTTCTCGAATATGACATAAAATCACCTGCTCCCATAAAATGCTACAGTAATTTTATCACTTTTAAGGGGTGGTGTAAATTACAATAGGGAGGGTTTGAGTATCAAAATGCCTCCTGTGACGGATATAGGCTTGATTTTAATTACGATAGCAAGGCTTTCGTCATGAGGAGCACGATGCTCGCCGGCAAAGGTTTTTGGACATACAACAAATGCGACGCTTATCAAGCGCCGCATTTTAGGAGTGACTATTTTATAACTGTTCCATAATTGCAGGAATAACTTTGTAGAGATCTCCTACGATTCCATAATCAGCAATTTCGAAAATAGGAGCATTTTCATTTGTATTGATAGCAACGATAATATCCGAACTCTGCATGCCGGCAATATGCTGGATAGCACCCGAAATACCGCAAGCAAAGTAGATTTTAGGTTTAACCGTAGTACCTGTCTGTCCAACCTGACGAGAATGATCAATCCAACCCGCATCAACAGCCGCACGAGAAGAACCAACCACGCCGCCGAGCTTGTCGGCAAGCTGCTGTAAAAGTTTGAAACCGTCGGCATTACCAAGACCCATACCGCCGGAAACGATAACATCAGCATCGGTAAGAGAAACCATCTCTTTCATAGACTTAACGATTTCGATAACTTTTGTTCTGATTTCCCCATCTGCAAACTTAACATCAAGCTTAACGGTTTCGCCCTTCTTTGGTGTATCCGCGATAGCTTTGTCCATAACACCCGGGCGAACGGTAGCCATCTGAGGTCTGTGGTTAGGACATTTGATAGTAGCCATAAGGTTACCGCCAAATGCAGGACGTGTCATTTTAATCATCTTTGTTTCTTCGTCGATTTCAAGCTTTGTACAATCGGCTGTAAGACCTGTCTGGCATTTAACAGCGATACAAGGACCGAGGTCACGACCGATGTGAGTAGCGCCAAGAAGCACGATTTCAGGCTTGTAATCGTTGATAGCTTTGAAGATTACATTTGTGTAAGCATCTGTTGTGTAATCTTTAAGTTCAGGCGCATCCGCAAGGTAAACGATGTCGGCACCGTAGCTTTGAACATCATCCGCAAGACTTGCGATACCATCACCGAGTAAGATACCGCAGAGTTTGCAACCGATTTCATCAGCAAGCTTACGACCTTCGCCAAGAAGCTCGATTGATACAGGCATGATTTTTCCTTCACGCTGTTCAACAAAAACCCAAACGTTTTTGTAAGCAGAAAGGTCTGTTTCGCCGGCTTCTTTTTTAACTTCTTCTATTGCCTGAAAAGGACATTTTTCGATACAGGCACCGCAGCCCGTACAAGCATTTCCTATAACCGCAATTTTATTTTCGATGGTGATTGCTTCAAATGGGCAATTCTTAACGCAAATTGAGCAACCTTTACATTTTTCTTTAATAACTTTAACTGCCATTTATGTCAACCTCCTATAACATGTGTTTTTCTTTAAGGCGACCAATGAGTGCCTTTGACATTTCATCAACTGTTCCCGTAAGCATTTCGCCCTTGCCTTTTGCAGGAGGTGTAAATGAACGAGCAACCTGTGTAGGAGATGCATTAAGACCGCAGTCTGCAGGGTCCAATGCCACATCATTGTGATCCCATACCGTGATGTCTGCCTTGCAAGCATCAACAATTCCCGCAAATGTCATATATCTTGGCTCGTTGAGTTCTTTTACACATGTAAGAACACATGGGAGCTTAACTTCGATTTTTTCATAACCGTCTTCAAGCTGGCGTTTTACAACTGCTTTGTCGCCGTTAATTTCAACATCTTCAACATATGTTACAACCGGAAGTCCGAGTCTCATAGCTGTCTGAGGACCTACCTGAGCGGTATCTCCGTCGATAGCCTGACGTCCCGCAAAGATGATGTCGTAATCGCCGATTTTTTTGATACCTGCAGCGATTGTTGTTGATGTTGCACATGTATCGGCACCACCGAAAGCTCTGTCGCTGAGCAAATATCCCTTGTCCGCACCCATGGCAAGACATTCTTTTAACATGATTTTTGCCTGAGGTGGTCCCATTGTTACCACTTCAACCGTTGATCCCGGATTTTTATCTTTAAGAGCGAGTGCTGCTTCCAATGCATTTGCATCATCCGGATTTAATATACTTGGCACGCCTTCACGAATAAGTGTGCCTTTTACAGGATCTATTTTAACTTCGTTGGTGTCAGGAACCTGTTTAACGCAAACTATTATTTTCATTTTACTTTATTTCCTTTCCTTGTTTTTCTCGATAATACGGATTTTTCATTATTTCAATAAACTTCCAGAAATGACCATCTGCTGTACCTGGCTTGTTCCTTCGTAGATTGTGAATACACGACAGTCTCTGTAACGTCTTTCAATCTTGTATTCTTTGATAAAGCCGTAACCACCGTGAATCTGAAGTGCTTTTGCACATATTTCGTTACATGTTTCCGTTGCATAGTATTTAGCCATTGATGCCGCAAGCGAACATTCCTTAGGTGATGCATTTGTATCTTTAAGGTATGCTGCTTTGTAAACAAGCTGTTTGGCTGCTTCAAGTTTTGTAGCCATTTCCGCAATCATAAATGCGATTGCCTGGAATTTTGCAAGAGGTCTGCCAAACTGTTTTCTTTCTTTTGCGTATGCGATTGCATCATCCAAAGCGCCTTGAGCAACGCCGATACCCTGTGAAGCAACACCGATACGACCAAGGTCAAGAGTCTTCATGGCGTTGATGAAACCTTCGTTTTCTTCACCAAGCATTTCTGATTTGTGAACGCGTACATTTTCCATGATAATATCACTTGTGCCGCATCCGATAATACCCATTTTGTTTTCAGGCTTACCTGTTGATACGCCTTCAGCCTTCATATCTACGATGAATGCGCTGATTCCGTGTGTGCCTTTTGACATATCTGTTTTTGCATATATAATTGCATAATCCGAAAACGGAGCCATTGTAATAAATGTTTTACGTCCGTTTAAGATGTAATAATCGCCGTCTTTAACCGCTGTTGTTGTCATACCGCCGGCATCGGAACCCGCACCCGGCTCTGTAAGACCGAAGCAAAGGATTTTCTCGCCCGTAACAACAGGTCTTAAGTATTTTTCAAGCTGCTCTTCGTTTCCCGCAAGCAACAAAGGACCGCCTGCAAGAGAGTTTGGGGATGATACGTAAAGGCTGGCAACTGCGCTTACTCTTGCGATTTCTTCCATTGCAAGCACGTAAGATCTTACGTCCGCGCCCTGGCCGCCGTACTCTCTTGGTGTTTTGATACCGAAGAAACCGGCTTTTGCCATTTTATCAAGTATTTCCTGTGGGAAAATGGCTGTTTCTTCTACTTCATCAAGAATTTCGTTTGTTAATTCTTTTGTGGCAAAGTCTCTTGCGAGCTTGCGCACCAATTCATGCTGTTCTGTAAAATACATTTTCTTTCCTCCTGGTATTTTTCAAACTGTTTTAGCCCTGTTTATTCTTAGTGTCATTTATCATTTTTAAAGCCAGCTCTTTGACCTCGCAAAGCTTGATTTTTCCGCTTGCGCTTGCCGGCATTTTATCAAGTGTTACTACATATTCGGGGACTTTGTAGGCCGCCAAATGTTTGGCCACATATGCCTTAATATCTTCTTCAGTGCAGCTCGCCCCTTCTTTTAATGTAATGGCGGCGGCTATTTCTTCCTGAAGCACCGGATGCGGAACCCCAACGCATTTAACCTGCTCGATTCCTTCGATGTTTCTTATGCAATCTTCGATTTCAAATGGCGATATGTTTTCACCGCCTCGAATGATTATCTCTTTGATTCTTCCAGTTATGTAAACCTGTCCTTTTTCATCCAAATAGGCCATATCACCGGTGTGAAGCCAACCGTCATCCTGTATAACCTTTGCTGTTTCTTCCGGCTTTTCAAAATAGCCTTTCATAACAAGGAAACCCTTTACGCCAAGCTCACCAACCACTTCGGTCCTTACCTCTCCCGTAATACAGCCTCTTTTCATCTTATTTAGCATCTCTTCCGTGTAGATGATCTGCTCAGCCTCTTTGGTCCAGATGCAAAGGTCTATATTGTCGATGGCATATCCCGTGTTGGTCTTTTTATCTTCAAAAGCGTCATCATAATCCGAAAAGGTTAT
>CACZQX010000171.1 GCA_902783445.1 uncultured Lachnospiraceae bacterium | reverse complement strand
CGCCGCGGAGCGGGTTGTTGCACAGGGCGACAAATAATACCCAGTACTATGCGTCGCAAGCGAACGCATAACTGGGCCAAGGTTGCACCTTGGATCTGCTAAGGCGCTTCGCCCTTAACCCGACAAGGAGCGCTGCTCCCTTGACCCTCGGCAGCCGTTTGTCCGGCTGCAAGATTTACTGATACTCGCTGCGTACCCGGCAGCTCATATCTGTAAATCTTAAAAATCACGCGTCATCTCCCCTCATCATTTCCTGGCACGGATACCTCTTCTCTTAGCCTCGTGGACTGTTTTGGCTCCGTGCCGTTATCACGTTCTTGGCTCGCTCCCCATTCATGTGGATCATCGCTCAGCTTCCCCGAAACGGTAGTGATTCGGAATGCTCATTCTGTTGTCAGACAACGTGATTTTCACAAAAATAGACCCCTCATCCCGTATATCCCCAATGTAGGTTTTTTGAGCTTTTCGGATGAATTTCCGAGATTGCGGATGAGCGTATGAAATGATATACTTTGCTAAGTGACAAAAAAGGGGAGCGAAGATGAAAGCAGAGATTACATTACAGGAAAGACTTAAAGATTTAAGGGTAGAAAAGGGATTATCCCTTACGCAATTGGCAGAGAAAACAGAATTTTCCAGTTCAGCGCTTGGGGAATATGAGAATGACGAGTATAAGGGTATACCGCATTTTGTACTTGTGAAGCTTGCTGATTTTTATGGTGTCTCGCTTGATTATCTGTTTGACAGGACTGTAGTACGAGAGAATACCAATACGGATATAACAGAGGTAAAGCTTGATGATAAGGCAATAAACCTATTAAAGAGCGGAGAGATAAACAACAGGCTGCTAAGCGAAATGATGTGCCATCCGGGTTTTAAGAAGTTCCTTGCAGATGTGGAGATATACGTTGACGGTATCGCTGCACAGTCGATCCAGACAATAAACGCCTATGCCAATAATATAAGAAAGCAGATTACAGAGAGATTTAATCCGAAAGATGACGATCCGGGATTGCTGACCTTGGATGCATGTATTATTGAGGAAGACCGGTATTTCTTAAGTAAGCTTCAGACGGACATAGAACCGGTGGTTAAAGATATAAGAAAAGCTCATGTCGGGGATAAAGAGACCGCAACAGATACGACCGTAGCAGACAGGGCAAATGAGATATTTGAGGATATAAAAAAGGGTGGGGATAGTTTTATGAACATCCTTACAGGAACGTTCTGTAAGGAAATAGGATTGAACATAAAGAGTCTTTCACAGGAAGAACTTGATACACTTCACAGTCTCTTTGCTCGCTCCAAAAACTATAAACAGGTGATGAACAGTACCAAGAATAAAAAGAGGCGAAAATAATGAGAATTGAAAGTAAGGCTTAATGATGTATCAGGGCTTAAGAAGTATATCATATATTACTCCAAGCCCAAAGCAATCTGTGTTTAACGTATTAGCATCGCTTCGGTGATGCGCAGCTCCGAGTGAAAACGAGGTTCCGGGGATTGGGGACACAGTCACCAACTAGCAAATTGCATCGGGTATATACTGATGCCCTGCTTGCGAAAATTGTGTCGAATTCGGTACAATCTTGGTTATACCGAAAAAGAAGTTATACCGAAGCGCTACTAAGAAACGCGTATTCATCCGCATCCGCCCTCTCTGGTTCGGTATAATTTTCTTCTCTTTCTGTCTTGCAAATCAAAGTTTCTGGTATATTTCCACCCTGAATTCGGTATAACTTTTTCACTTCAAGCCATAGAGCTTCTTGATAAGATCTTCGTCCTCAACATTAAAGGACGTTTCTACACACCATAAAACACACTCACTTACTCACCCGATTGCCTCTTCATTCTTCAGTGATGTATGTATTGGCAAGGGTAATCAACATAAAAAATAATCAATATCTTTTTTGCAGCAAACGATACACTACTTTTCCAACCACTATTTGGATGACTAATAATCCAAAAAGGTACAGAACAATGATTTTATGATTCGTGATTATTCCTATTTTCCCCAAAATAGAAAATACTACCTCGGAAATACAGATTATAAACAGTCCTATCTGATACGTAATTCTGCCGGATTTGTCGCGAAGTTTTTCATTCAGTTCATCGTGAAGATTTATATCTTCCTGCTCTTGGATTTCCTGATATCGCTTTTCATTTTTGGGTGCTGACCAGTAAAAATACTGGATGATCCTCGCAATTCCGGGGCCTAAGGCTCCCCCAGCAAAACATAAGAGAAGACCATCTATCGCATTCTCGGTGAAAACAGCTACCAGAATAAAACAGATGCCAACAAATACAAATATAATACCTTGGCCTAAATAGTTCTTTTTCATATTAGATTCCTCCTTTGTTAACAAAAATTTCTTCTATGGTCTTCCCAAAAAAATTCGCAATCGTAAACGCTAGATCAAGTGATGGATTATACTTTCCAGTCTCGATGGAACTAACCGTTTGCCTTGAAACTCTGATTGCTTTGGCAAACTCTTCTTGATTTAAGCCGAGTTCTTTACGTAGCTTTTCTACATGGTTTTCCAAATCATCACCTCCATTTTGTTTTGACAAGGTTCCTTTACATTAATATATGCGATTGTATCATTTTTGTCAAGGTTCCTTTACATTTTCTGTTAGCAAAGTCATGTGTATTAGTGAAAAGTATAATAGTATCAACTACCTTTGAGCATAGAGATAAGCTGTATAAGACTATTGAGGATAGTTAAAATGAACTATCCGATATGAAAGAAAAGATAAAGGGCAATGATATGTTCGGGAAGTTTTCTTTTGGTCTGAGTATCAACACCAAGGTCGGGACTAATGAAAGCATTGTATCTTTCCTCGCCCAGTCAGGTGATAAGAGCTACAGCGCATCCTCAACCGATGAACTAATCAATATGATGAGAGGTGCCAAGTCTGTAGATTACAGGGTGTAAGAGGTAAATCTGATTTGACAAGGGTATCTGTAAATGTTAATATAAAGACAGAAAAAGAGTGCCACCGGCAACGGCTGGCCTCCTTAAATTAGACTATAGAAATAGCCGCCTAAGTTTGCCAGACCGGGGCGGCTATTTCTGTTCATTCTTAGTATCATTTGATGACCTGTCTTTACCGAGCTTATAGCCGAGACCAAAGCTGGTAAGACATACGCTGATAACAGCGATGAATTCACCTAACGTCAACATATCCGAGGCCCTCCTTTCAGGTGCGACTTGATGCCGAAGCATCTGTACGACAGTTCCTACTCAGAGGGGCGATAACAGTCAATCCCTCTGAGCAAATCAGAAGGCCAGTCCGTCCACCACGCTTTCGCGCTAAAGGTGACACCCTTAATCGAAAGTATAACATTTGAATCAAGGTAAAGCAATAAGTACACATGAGACGAAATTGTGTGAACAATCACTTTAATATGAAAGTAGTCAGATTTATGACAAATTATGACTTTAACGAAACAGCACTCTCTGAAACCATTGATTTTACTGCATTTCTAAAAAATAATTGCATTCGAATCCCTCCGTCTGCGAGCGAGGAGCATCATGACGAAGTCATGATTCTAAATGCGACGAGCGACTTGTCATAAGGAGGGACCCACGAAGTGGGAGGATTCCTTATGACCTACCGCTAATAAGAACGGGATGCCAAAAGGCATTCCATTTTTGTTTTGCACAGATGTTCCCCAAAATAATTATGACAAATTATGACATAATTCAAAGAATGCCGATTTACTGCGCTTGCCTGTGAAAACAGTGGACATAGTATTCTTGACGATTTTCCTGAGGTCAGGAAAATCGTGGAGGCCGGTGTAACATCAAAACCAAAAAAGTATGAAATATATTGACAAAAGGAAATTATAATGATATATTGCAAACGATATATAACAAACGCAATATAATAATTTGAAGCAATGAAAACAATATCTGTTACGCGAGCATCAACAGGGATTAATTAAGAAAACAATGATGAAATAGAGTGAGGTCAGTTATGCCACCCAAAATTATAACAAGTAAGGAAATGATCATTGAGGCCGGATATAGTATTGCCGATGAAGAAGGAATAGGTCAGGTAAATTGCAGAGAAATTGCAAAGAGGCTTGGATGTTCTACACAGCCGGTATTCAGTCGTTTCCCGAATATGGATGAACTTAAAGAGGAAGTATTTAAATATGCCTGTGATAAATTGCAGAAAAGTATAGCTGACGGGCTTGAAAGCAGTAAAGAGAATTCATTTCTTGAAACATCGGTGACT
>CACZQX010000170.1 GCA_902783445.1 uncultured Lachnospiraceae bacterium | reverse complement strand
TTAATAAGCATATCCCCGGCAAGATGACCGTAATTATCGTTTATCTTCTTAAGCCCGTTAACATCCAATGCAACCACAATCAATGTCTTGTCTTCCAAACTATCTGCATGTTGTTTTATTCTATCCACGTCTTTTTCGTAAGCATTGCGATTTTTAAGGCCCGTCAACATATCAAGATAAGCAAGTTCTTCATAAACCGTTGCCGCTGCTTGTTTTGCGTAAGCCAATCGAAGATTTCCAAGATTTGCAAGGGTTTGAACAATAAGTATATATATTGTTCCCGCAAGCACAAAAGCCGGATATCTGTTGCCTTGATGCAAGAAGTTGATAATAAGGCTTACTCCCCAAAGCAAACATAAAGGAATGAAGGTTAATCTAAGACCAAGCTTGTCTTTTTTTGCTATACCTATTCCCGATATTACCACTGCCAGAATTGCCAGTAGCGATATTATGTAAATCATATGAGTAACCGGCAACAATTGCCTGAAACTGATACTTGATACGCTTGTAACTACAACCTGTATCACAATATTTAAAATATTGAGAGCCAAAGCCATATTAAGTATCTTTGATACTTCTTCGTTTACATAAGATTTAACAATCATCAGATGTGGGAATATCATAATCAACGACATGGCCATCTCCAAAATATACAGGGAGGATGTATTTCTTGCCATTATACTGATTATACTCATTTGCGAAGTTATATATATGCCGGATTGTATGGCCATTATACCTATAAAGAGGAGTATGCTTCTGTTTGTGGATGTTTTTCTTAAGGCTAAATAATAAATGATGTAAAGAACGCCCATAAGCATAATAACATTCACAAATATAAACATCGGCATGGCAGCTTGCGAAAGCACCTGCATCATGGAATCTTTCCAGCAAAGAACCGGCTCTTTAATATCATAGCCTTTTATATCAAGATGCGGATAAGTAACCAATGTTATTTCTTTTCCCTGCCAATTATCCGGAAGGTCCACAAACAAAAATCTTTCGCTGTTGGCCTCTTGGAAATATTTCTGATCCGTTATTTCATCGGCATATATAACATTCCCGTCTATCAAAAGTTCTATTTCGGAATAATAAGCTATTAAGTACAAGTGAGTGTAATCTCTGGTATCTTTCGGCAATGTTGTTTTATAAATCGATTGCTTAACGGTCCTTCCGTTTACGGACACTTCTTCGTTTTCAAAAAGGGTTTCCCAACCTTCAACCGTATAGCTTATGTCTTTGGGTACTTTATTGACTTTATAAAAAGCAGAAAAAAGAATCGCCGAAAAAACCACAATGAAGGCCATTGTAATTATAGCGATTTTATTGATAAACTTATTAAATAATCTCATACTTATACCCCAAATGAAAACCCCGATGTTTATGTTCAAACAAAACGTTTTTCTTACGCTTTTATTATAAAACAAAACGCATGTTTTTTAAAGACAAAAAAATCGGCCGAACTTTAATTTTGCCTTTTAAAGTTCAGCCGATCGGTAAGCAACGAATTATAAATAATTGTTTATGAAAAACAGTTATTATTTAACAAAGTCAAAGCCCTGGAAGATTGGTTTTCCTGAGTATTTCTTAACTTTTTCTTCACCTGAAAGTACACGGATGGCACCGGCTGCCATGGCTTCCATTTCGAATTCGCCCGGATAAGCGAAAACTTCTGCGATTCCGCCGCAACGTTCTTTGATAGTAGCAACCATTTCTTTGTTGTGAACCATACCGCCGCCAAGTAAGATACCGTCTACCTTGCAGTCAAGTACAGGAGCCATAGCACCGATTGATTTGCAAATCTGGTAAACCATTGTATCCCAAACCATCTGAGCATATTTATCACCATCAGCAGCGCGTTTTGTAACTTCCAAAGCATCACTTGTTCCAAGGTGATTTACAAGACCGCCTGAACGTGTGCAAAGTGATTTAACTTCTTTAAGATCTTTGTCTTTGATATATCTTAAGAAATCAGCAACTGCGATAGAACCGCATCTTGTAGGAGCCATTGGACCTTCACCGCCAACGATATCAAAACCGTCAACCATACGACCCTGTCTGTGAGCTGAGATTGAGATACCACCACCGATGTGGCAAACAAT
>CACZQX010000169.1 GCA_902783445.1 uncultured Lachnospiraceae bacterium | reverse complement strand
GGGCTTTGGCTTTGCAAAAACATACGAGCAAAACTTAGAGCTTATGAAAAACATTCATCTCTTGGATGATTTGGGATATCCCCTTTTGATAGGAACTTCCAGAAAAAGCTTTATCGGTAAAGCATTGGATACGGAAGTTGGTGACAGATTGGAAGGTACACTTGCAACTACCGCATTTTGCATGTTAGAGAGCAATTCGAGGATCTTCAGAGTCCATGATGTTAAAGAAAATGCAAGAATAGTGCAGATGATAAATGCGGTAAGAAATTATTAGAGGTATTTATGGACAAAATCATTTTAAAGAATCTTAATGTTTTTGCAAGACATGGGGTTTTGCAGTTTGAAAAAGAAGAAGGACAGGACTTTTTCTTGACAATCGAAATCGAGAAAAATCTTAAACTTGCGGGAAAGACCGATAAGCTAAGCACTACAGTGGATTATTCGAAGATTGCCGATATTGCCGTACATGTTTTTGCTGAAAAAAGCTACAATCTTATAGAAAAAGCCGCAGAAGATGTTATTGAGGCAATCATCGAACGTTGCCCTTCTATAAGAAAGGTTACCGTTGAAGTCAGCAAGCCCAATGCGCCTTTGAATGTGAAATTTGAAACAGCCATGGTGCGACTTTCCAGGAAGCTTCACAGAGCATATTTGGGAATCGGCACGAATATGGGTGACTTAAAGGCTAATCTGGAAAAATGCGTTGAGTCCATAAGCATTATGAAGGAAACAAAAATTACGGATGTTTCCAACTATGTAAAAACAAAGGCTTGGGGTAACGAATACCAAGACGACTATCTAAACGGCGTTGTTTGCATCGAAACATGGCTCGAACCTTATGAACTTCTTGGTTTTTGTCAGGAAATAGAAAATTTAATGGGTCGTGTGCGTAAAGAAAAATGGGGACCGCGAATTATTGACGTGGACATTTTGCTTTATGATGATGCGATTATTTCCCAGCCGGATCTTATTATTCCGCATCCTTACATGCACAAACGCGATTTTGTGCTTGCACCTTTAAAGGAAATTGCGCCTTTTGCGATTCATCCGCTTCTTCGTAAACATATCATTGATATAGATTACGAAGAATACGATATAAAAAAACACGATATAAATGAGTTAAAGGATAACGACTAATTAATGAATATTAATCAGAAAAATATTAGAAACTTTTGTATAATTGCGCATATCGACCACGGTAAGTCAACTCTTGCGGATCGTATTATCGAAAAGACGGGTCTTCTTACCAGTCGTGAAATGCAGGCTCAGGTTCTTGATAATATGGAACTTGAGCGTGAGCGCGGAATCACCATCAAGTCTCAGGCGGTAAGAATTGTTTACAAAGCAAAAGACGGCGAAGAATATATTTTTAATCTTATAGACACTCCGGGACATGTGGATTTTAACTACGAGGTTTCACGAAGCCTTGCCGCATGTGACGGAGCGATTTTGGTTGTGGATGCGGCTCAGGGAATAGAGGCCCAGACCCTGGCAAACTGTTATATGGCTATTGACAACGATTTGGAAGTTTTTCCGGTTATCAACAAAATCGACCTTCCAAGCGCCGAGCCTGACAGGGTTGCCCACGAAATCGAGGATGTTATAGGTATTGAGGCTATGGATGCGCCGCGCATTTCAGCAAAAGCGGGCCTTAATATCGAAGATGTTTTGGAAGCTGTTGTCCACAAAATTCCTGCGCCGGAAGGGGACCCAAAAGCTCCTTTGAAGGCTCTTATTTTCGACAGTATTTACGATTCCTATAAAGGCGTAATCGTATTTTTCAGAATAAAAGAAGGCAGCATAAAAGTCGGTGACGAAGTTAAAATGATGGCTACGGGAGCAACGGCACAGGTAGTGGAAGTGGGATACTTCGGCGCAGGCCAGTTTATCCCTTGCGATGAGCTTAGTGCCGGCATGGTTGGCTATTTTACCGCCAGCATCAAAAACGTTAAAGACACAATGGTGGGCGATACGGTTACAAGCAAGAACAATCCTTGTGCCGAGCCACTTCCGGGCTATAAAAAGGTCCTTTCCATGGTTTATTGCGGTCTTTATCCCGCTGATGGGGCAAAATACGGCGACCTTCGTGATGCCCTTGAAAAGCTGCAGCTTAACGATGCTTCTTTGGTTTATGAAGCTGAAACATCGGTAGCTTTGGGCTTTGGTTTTAGATGCGGTTTTCTTGGACTACTTCATCTTGAAATCATCCAGGAGCGCTTGGAGCGTGAATATAATCTCGACCTGGTTACAACGGCACCTTCCGTTATTTACAAGGTTTACAAGACAGACGGCGAAATTATAGAACTTACAAATCCTACAAATCTTCCGCCGGTTACGGAAATCGACTATATGGAAGAGCCTATCGTTTCGGCGGAAATTATGGTTACAACCGAGTTTATAGGCCCGATTATGGAGCTTTGCCAGTCAAGAAGAGGCGAGTATTTGGGTATGGAATATATTGAGTCCACACGTGCTCTTCTTAAATACAATCTGCCTTTAAATGAGATTGTTTATGATTTCTTCGATGCGCTTAAATCCCGTTCCCGTGGTTATGCATCTTTTGACTACGAGCTTAAGGGATATCAGCGTTCGGATCTTGTGAAGCTGGATATTCTCATTAATAAAGAAGAAGTGGATGCCCTTTCATTCATCGTGCATGCTGATAGCGCCTACGAAAAAGGCCGCAAGATGTGTGAAAAGCTTAAGGGCGAGATTCCGAGACACTTGTTTGAAATTCCTATTCAAGCGGCTATCGGCAACAAAGTTATTGCCAGAGAGACGGTTAAAGCCGTTCGTAAGGATGTGCTTGCAAAATGCTACGGCGGTGATATTACACGTAAGAAGAAACTTCTTGAAAAGCAAAAAGAAGGTAAGAAACGTATGCGCCAGATCGGCAATGTAGAGATTCCGCAAAAAGCCTTCATGAGTGTTCTTAAACTTGATGATGAAAAATAGGAGTTTTTTGCATGTTACTGTATATTCATATACCATTCTGTGTTAAGAAGTGTGATTATTGCGATTTTTTGTCGTTTCCGTGCGGGGATGAGAAGATT
>CACZQX010000168.1 GCA_902783445.1 uncultured Lachnospiraceae bacterium | reverse complement strand
GGTAGGATCATATTCCTCCTCTTCTCGTACCCATCTTCGGGAAAACTGTACAAATTTTTCCGGAGGGGTTGCGGGTAACGGGAACGTTGCATATGCTACATATACCTCTTATTACGTAGATAGTAAAGGTAATGTATCAGGAGACCTTCATGGAACATATTACCATTATTCCACACAATCGGCGCATAATGTAAGCTATTCAACAACGGCGCCTGCATATTCAACTGTATACACAACATACGTGCTTCATTCTGTGGGTGCGACGGTTTATATCGACGGAAATGTTTTGAATTAAGGGGTGAGATAATTGATGAGACGATTAGTAATTAAGTCCTTATTAATAAGCGGCTTTGCTCTAATACTTCTTTCCGGATGCGCCAAAAAACACGAAACAGAATATGTGCCTCTTCCTGAAGTATATGATACAGCAGATAAGCTTTTACAGACTTCATTTGACAATCTGAAATTCCCCGAAACGCTTGATATTACAAAAACCTCAAAATTATATACTTTTGAAGGGGGATGGGGGAATAATACACCGGTAGATAAAGATTACTGCGTGAATGCCGTAAAAGATATAATGCATCTTTTGTATGATACAGATGTCAAAGACAGTGAGGTATATAAAACAGATAAGTACGGCAGTAGCGATTATTATATGTACATAGGGGACAATAAAGAAGTTGCCGTTAATGGCCCCGGAAAGATAATAATAGCAGATAACAATCTTCATGAGTCGATGAATTATACCAATAGTGCTGTTTTGGACCTTAAAAGTGATTATCGAGAAAAAACATATGAATTAAACGGCGAGCAGGTAAAGATAGGGGAGGCAGAAGATTACTGTAATAATGTACTTAAAAAGCTGTCACCATATTTGGATGCAAATGAGGAACTTGAATTACAGTCGGTGGTTATAATAAAACTTGCAGACGGCTCAAGGGCATATCAGTTTGTATATAACAAAAAGGTAAAGGAAATTTCTGTAAGCAATGAATGCACCTATGCCATGGTAAAAAAAGGTTTTTCAAAACCCAGCCTCATAAAAGCTGTTGTTGACGGAAAAGATCACCTGTATGAGTTAATGCCTTTCTATCCGAACGATATAGTAACCGATAGTTTTAAGGAGTTTCCAGATGATACCAAGTATGTGACACTTGAAAGCGCCGGATATCTGTTATCGGATTATCTTGCGCCGGAGCATCCGTACAGCGTATCGGATATAGATATCAAGTATGCATGTATCACCCATACAGGCGAGGGTGGAGGAACGCCTATTGAAAAGACGTTCAAGCCATATTGGACTTTTGCGCTTGCAGAAAAAAATGCCGAGGGATCACATGTTTTCAACGGAAAACTCATGACAACGGCCTATGTTGACATGATAACAGGTGAAATATATGTTGTGGATGATGTTGGGAAAAATGTATTCTTTGAAATGAAATAGCAGATTTGTGCTCCCCGGACTAAATGGCGCGGGGCGATTTGGTGACAGAGATGAAGTGGCTTAGAGTAATAAAAAACGAGGTATATAAAGACTCGTGTAATTTTGGATATGTAGGCGCGGTGCTTATTGTTACTTTGCTTGCGTTTACTGCCACAGCGTTTACGGATAATGTAAACGGCCGGGTATATACGGTTTTGGAAGCGATATTCTGTTTTGATATTCAAACAAAAAAAATCACATATGAACTTTCATGGGGGAGTGTATTTGGTAAGGGCCTGTCAGGTTATATTACCATGTTTATCCCAATTGTTACCGCATTTCCCACAATGGTAGCGTTTGGAGCAAGTCAGAACAGCGGATATGCAAGATTTGAGATATCGCGATATGAGTCCGTTCGTTATTGGGTTTGCCGATTTGTTTCGGCGACAATATGTGCGGGGATTTGTGTGACTATTGGCATACTGCTTTATGCTATTGCGCTGTTACCGTTTTTTCCTCAAATTAACGACGACATGTTTTCAACCGGTATGGATGCTGCATTGAAAGAAGCTCTTTTCAAACCATGGTATGCGATCGTGGCAAATATGATCTTCACATCATTTGTATATGGCTGCGTTTCTGTTATTCCGGCATTGTTATTGTCATCGTTTTGTCGAAATCCATATATTATTACGTGCATTCCGTTTGTTCTAAGCTATTCATGGGGAAATATCGTAAATAAATGGATAGCAGCTGCATATACGGTTTTAAATGAGAGGCTGGCAGAGAATTTGTCCTTGTTATTGCCGGATGCATCAAGGCAGATATATCTTCCCGATGGAATAAGCAGCAATGAATTACATATAATTATGCTTCAGACAGCTGTTATATTTACGGGTCTTCTTATATACATTGTGATAATGAGAAAAAAAGCTGATTGCGGGAAATAAAAAGGGGCAGCAGATGGAAAGAATACAAATAAAGAAGATCATAAATACAGCAAAAATAGAGTTTAAAAAGTGGATATTGGATCCGAGAATGCTTGTTCTTGCCGTGCTCATGATCTTTATTCACAGTATGGTAATATCGCCGTTAATTGAAAATGCAGAAATAATGGGAGAGAAAATTAATATTTTGGAACCGTTTATAGCTGTTATGAATTCCGGGGTCGTGATCCTGATTCTTCCTCTATGTTTCATGGCACTTATAGCTGATTTTCCAAAGATAGATACCAACACAGTCTTTATTATTTCGCGAATGGGAAGAAAAAACTGGGTATTGGCACAATTGACAAAACTCTTTTTTATGGCGATTTCTTTTTTGTTGGTGGTTTTTATCGTTTCCACAGGGCTTGTGGTATTAAAGGGAAATGTATCGGGAGAATGGAGCAAGGTAATAACCGATTTTTCTGAAAAATTTCCAAAGTATTCATCTAACGCAGGCGCAAGGTTAATTCCGCTTAATTTATATTATCAGTTTCCTGTTGCTCAAGCGGCTGTTCTCAGCTTTTTGTTTGTTTTTTTATACCTGTTTATCATAGGTCTTATTTTGCTGTTTTTTTCAATATACAGGATGAAGACGGCAGGTTTTGTTGCTTGCGGGCTTGTTGTTTGTCTTGGAGCGGCAACGTTTGCCATCGGAAGCAATTTTCAGTGGCTTTTTCCAATGGCGAATGCATTGATATGGATACATAAGTCTACAGTTATCAGGGAAGGTATTTATCCGATGGCGGCATCCGTTGCTTATTTGACTATTGTTCCGGTAATACTTACGATTTTTTGCTGCATCGGTGTCAGGAATTTTAACTATGATAACATTACGGAAGTTGTATATTAGGGGGGAAATTATGTCGGAGGAATATGTAAGTGTTTCAGATCTGTCGCTTACTCTCGGCGGAAATGATATTTTAAAAGATATTAATATAACTTTTACTAAAGGCTGTATTCATGGACTGGTCGGTCGAAACGGAAGCGGAAAGACCATGCTTATGAAGTGTATTTGCGGTTTTGTCAAGCCGACAGCCGGCACGATAATGATCGATGGACGCGTGTTGGGAAAAGATATGGATTTTCCTGATGATCTTGGAATAATAATAGAGACTCCGGGATTTATTTCGTATTATAACGGCTACAAAAATCTGGAGCTTCTTGCAGGGATCAACAAAAAAATATCAGGTGAGGACATACGCAAAAGTATGGAAAACGTCGGACTTGATCCTGATCTGAAAAGGCATGTCAGCAAATATTCGCTTGGAATGAGACAAAGACTTGGGCTTGCCCAGGCAATCATGGAAGACCCCGGGCTTTTGGTACTGGATGAGCCGTTTAACGGGCTTGACCTTGATGGAGTAAATGACTTTAGGGCATATCTTTTAAATCTTAAGAAGCAAGGTAAGACAATAATAATCAGCTCACATAACATGGATGACATTAAACTTTTATGTGATGATTATCACCGAATGGAAAAAGGAAGGCTGATTGAAAGTAAGACACTGCAATCCTCTGATCACCCGGCTGAATAGGAGTTATCCTTGAAAAGCCAATGGTATATGCGATATGCTTGGTTGACTTTTTGTGTCAAATAAAATATAATCAAAGTCTATTCATGGTTTTATTATGTTTTTGGGAGGCATATAATGGCAGATATCAATCTTAAGGGAAGGGATTTCCTCACACTGAAGGACTTTTCTCCGGAAGAGATCTTATACATGATCGACATGGC
>CACZQX010000167.1 GCA_902783445.1 uncultured Lachnospiraceae bacterium | reverse complement strand
TTTATGTCAGTGCCCGCATATTTATAAGAGTTTCCCACAACGTTATCAATGACCTGCTCCATCCTTAATTTATCAAGATAAATAAGGCAGGAGGGAATGTGATTTTCAATTATCACCTTTCCGTAGTCTTCAAGATTTTCAAAAAGCTTTTCCACAACCTGAGAGTTTTCTTCTTTAACGTTTACCTCTATGTGGTCAAGCTCATCCATCGTGGCGTGCATCACGTTACTCATGATAGAAGAAACCGTATCGGCCTTTTTTGAAACTACTTCTACCTTTTCAACGGCGTCCCAAAGATCTTCTCTCTCGCTACTATCTATTGAAAAATCACCCATTCGCCTTTTAAGCTTTAAGTCCAAAACTTCGCAGGTAGCCTTAATTACCGCAAGGGGCGTCTTTATATCGTGGCTTAACTGGGCAATGATTTCTTTTCTTGCAATTTCAGCTTCCATTTCACGCTGCTTTGAAGCCTTAAGCTCTTCTCTCATAAGGTCAAAGGCTTCAACGAAGGTGCCAAAAAGATTGTGTTTATGAATGGGAAGAGGCTCGTCAAGATTGCCCTTTGCAAGCTTCTTTGAAAAGCCCACAAGCTCATTGACAGGTTTTATCAATGAGCTGTAAAGGTAATAGGCAAACAAAGCTACGCCTATAAATATAAGGGTCCACATATAAATTGCCGCTCCAAAGAACTTGTCTTTGATGCTCTCAAAGTTTTCAAGCTCCGGAGTCCAGGCGATTTTTCCAAGGTATTCACCATTCGGCGCAAAGTCTAAAACAAAGGCTGTGTTTGCATAAAGTTCTGTCAGTTCTTCGTCCACCAATTCTTTGGAAAAGACAATACGACAGTCATAATTTCTCTCTATGGTTTCTTTCTTTACGCCATCTAAGTAGTCAGCCTCCGCTTTTCTGAGGAGGTCGTTATAGAAGACCACATCTCTTCCTTTATAGTTTAGGTGATTGTTTAGATACACAAATCCGTAAAGCACAAGGCCCATGTAGAGCACAAACAAAATGAACGCTCTTATTATCTGCTTCATAATCGCTCCTAAATCTCCAAATAATAGCCCGTGCCCCAGACGGTCTTAATAAGCTTTGGATTATTGGGGTCTTCTTCAAGCTTTTCCCGAAGCTTTCGAATGTGTACGTTTAAGGTGGAATCACTAAAAAATGCATCCCCCCACACTTCGTCAAACAGCACTTCTTTTTTTACAATGGTGTTTTTATGTCTGTAAAGGCACTCAAGAAGTGTATACTCCTTGGCCTTTAAGGGTATTTTCTTTCCGTTTAACATGACAGACAAGGTTGATTGGTCCAAAGAAAACTTTTCGGTTTCTTTTTCCGCATCTTTATTTCCGGGGGCTTTCGCCGAATCAGCGCTTGCCATAGAAAGCCTCTTTAACGTAACTTTAACTTTTGCAAGCAAAACCGACAAACTGTAAGGCTTTTTAACGTAATCGTCTCCGCCGATTGAAAGAGCAATAAGCACATCGTCGTCGCTTTGACGCGCACTTATAAAAAGGATGGGAATCTGGGTATCTTCCCTAAGCTTTTTGCAAAGGTCAAAGCCCGATCCGTCTCCTAAATTAATATCCAAAAGTATGAGGTCAGCGGTGTTTCCCGCCTTAAAAAAAGCTTCGCAGGCATCGGCCGAGTCCACATACTCTGTGGATATATCAAACATTTTAAAATATTCTGCAGTCATCTTTGAAAGATCGACTTCGTCATCAACTATCAAACAGTTGTAATGCATTTAGCACCTCACTTATTTAACTTACGTAGTAAGTATAACACAGGGCTTATTCTTCGGTAATCATCTTTACAGGCTCTAAGGTCTTAATTCGTTTTCCGATAAGGCCTGCGGTCAAAAGCGCGATTCCCAAAATCAAAAGGGTTGCCAAAATATATGAACTAAAGTTTACATAGAAAATCGACTTCTTAAATCCAAATACGGAGAAAAGAATACTCATAACTTTCTCTGAAGAGCCGGCTGCAACTATGATTCCAAGGACGCATCCAATTAAGACAGAGGGCATATTTGAAAGCTTTGTCTGAATTATTAACTGCTTTGAAGTATATCCCAAGGCTTTGCTTAC
>CACZQX010000166.1 GCA_902783445.1 uncultured Lachnospiraceae bacterium | reverse complement strand
TTCCAAATTATCTATTTGTTCTTCGACTTTTTTAAGATCGTTTTCTTGCTTGCGTTTTGCCGCCTGCTCTTTCTTTTGAGTCTCCCAATCTTTTTTCGATTCCGATTCCTTAACTGTTTTTGTTTCTTTCAGAGCGCTTTCGCTTTTTTGTTCAGCCTTTTTTTCGAGATAATAATCATAATTACCCAAAAATCCCTTAAGACCGGCGTCACTTAATTCCAAAATACGCTCTGCCGTTTTGTTGATAAAAAAGCGGTCATGGGAAACGTAAAGAATTGTTCCTTCATATGAATTCAGCGCATTTTCAAGAATTTCTTTTGACAAGATATCCAAATGGTTGGTAGGCTCATCAAGTATTATAAAATTGGCCTTCGAAAGCATAAGCTTTGCAAGGCTTACACGTCCCTTTTCACCACCGCTTAAGGACGAAATCTTTTTAAAAACATCATCCGCAGTAAACAAAAACGAAGCCAGTACATTTCTTATCTTTGTATTTGTAAGCTCGGGATAATCATCTCTTATCTCTTCAAAAATTGTCTTGGAAGGGTTCAAAACATTGTGTTCCTGATCGTAATATCCGATAAATACGTTGCTTCCCAGTTTAAGACTGCCGGCATCCGCCTTTTCTATTCCGTTTATAATCTTGAGTATGGTGGTTTTGCCGCTTCCGTTATTTCCTATGATGGCAACCTTTTCCCCACGCTTAATCTCAAAGTCCAATCCCTCAAAAAGAGTGTTCTCGCCAAAACTTTTGGAAAGGCCTTTAACGCTTAGCACATCGTTTCCGCTGATAATTTCCGGCACCAGGCTGATTTTCATATTGGCACTTTCTTGCACGGGCTTATCCAGTATTTCTATTTTATCAAGTTGTTTTTCGCGAGATTCAGCCCTTTTGATTGACTTTTCACGGTTAAAAGATTTAAGCTTTTCTATTACCTCTTCCTGGTGCTTAATCTCCCTTTGCTGATTTAAATAGGCATTTAATTCGGCATTCATTTTTTCCGCTTTCTTTTTGGAATAAGCCGAATAATTTCCCATATAAACGCTTGTATTAGCTCTGTCTATTTCCACAACCTTGCTTACAACATGATCCAAAAAATATCTGTCATGGGCAACTATAACAACAGCTCCTTTATAGTTTGACAAAAAGCCTTCCAACCAGCTTATGGAGTTTAAATCCAAGTGGTTAATAGGTTCGTCAAGTAAAATCACATCGGGTTTGGAAAGCAAAAGCTTGGCAAGAGCCAGCCTTGTTTTTTGTCCGCCTGATAAAACACTTACCTTTTTGTCAAAGTCAGCCTCTGTAAATCCAAGGCCCTTTAACACTCCAACAATTTCGCTTTTGTAGGCAAAACCGTTTACTCTTTCAAATTCACTTGTTGCATTGTTGTAGCTTTTAAGGCTTTCTTCAAGTTCTGCTCCCTCTTGGGATTTCATTTTTTCTTCAAGAAGTCTTATTTTTTCTTCAAGTTCGATAACATCGGCCTTCGCCTCCAACATCTCATCATAGATAGTTTTATTGCTGTCGATTTCGGGCATCTGCGGAAGATATCCCAAGCTTTTTTTGTTGGCTAAGCTTACGCTTCCTTCATCTGCCGACAATTCGCCCACAATAATACGAAGCAGGGTTGTTTTCCCTACTCCGTTAATACCCACTATTGCACATTTTTCATTGTCTTCAACATTAAAAGAACATTTTGACAAAATCACTTCTTCGCCAAAAGCCTTTGAAATATTATTACAACTTAAAACCATATTTAACCTCTGATTTATATCTTAAAGAAATCCGCTTTGCGCTTATTAAAGGCGCAGATATAGTTAAATCCCGCCTCTTTTATGAGGGCGTATATTTTATCGAAATCGCGGGCCACATCGTCCTTAACATGGGCATCCGAGCCTGTTGTGATTATTTCTCCTCCAAGCTCTTTGTAGCGTTTTACAACATCAAAACAAGGATGAGGTTCACCCAGTCCCCGTCTGAATCCGCTTGAATTTATCTCGATTCCTCTGCCGCTTTCTATCAATTCTTTAAGAATGGCATCTATAATGTCCGAGAATTTATTGTATGAATACTTCTCATTTTTTGTGGGAGCATATCTTACAACATAATCAAGATGCCCCAAAACATCGAAGTTTTTAAAACCTTTTATATTCTCATATGTGGATTCGAAGAAACGTCTGAATAATTCCACCTCGTCTTTTCCTTCGAAAAACTCCGGATAATACGGGTCTTTTCTGTCAAGAAGATGCATGGATCCGATAACGAAATCAAAGTCCGCGGATTTTGCATATTCATCAAGTCTGTCCCAAAGATGATTCTCCAGGCCCAGCTCAATACCTATATTTACTTCTATTTTGTCAGCGTATTTTTTCTTTATAGGCAAAAGCGTATCGAAATACTCTTTCGCATCCACATCGAATTTAAGATCTTCATAGGGAAAATCAAAATCCTGATGGTCCGTAAAACAATATCTTGTTACGCCCCGCTCAATTGCTTTCTTAAGCATATCTTCGGGATTTGCTTCACTGTCTGCCGAAAAGCGGGTATGATTGTGGCAATCAAAATACATCTAATCATCTCCTTGAATTAATGCGAATTTGTCGCTTTGCTAAAACAATTTATCATTCCATTTTTGGCCGTCAAATTCAGCCATATAGCAATCGCCGTTTCCGATGTAAATCTTCCAGCACTCGCCCATTGTGATTTTTCTTATAAGGCAAATAACCGCATGAATAACAGCACCATGGCAAACCACCAAGACCGTTTCGTCTTTATGTTTGACTTTTATATCTTCCAAAAAGTCATTAAGGCGCTCATAAAAATGATTGTATGTCTCGCCTCCCGGCAACGGTTCGTATTTATCCGGGTCCAAAAAGAAATGGTAAATTTGCTTTTCCTTATCGCTAAGTTCCTCATAAACCAAATTCTTATAGCCGCCGTAACAGCTTCCTTCCAATTCGCCAAAATCAATCTCTTTTACGCGTTCTTCAATAGTTTGTTCCATTTCCGGACGCAAAATCGATGCTGTCTGTTTGGTTCTTGTAAGAGGGCTTACATACATTTTATCAAATTTCATGCCCTCAATTTTTCCCGCAACTTCTTTAATCTGTTCTTTGCCCGTCTCATTAAGCAAAATGTCCACGCAGCCCTGCATTCTGTGAGCCGCATTCCAATCAGTCTGTCCGTGTCTTACAAATACTGCTTTCATTAATCCACCTATCCACTATCTTTCGCATATAAGCCGGTATTTATGGCTTGTACGCAATATTATGTAAACTTTATATTATTTTCGTCTGAGGAAAGATAATTTCGTCTCAGAAGTCAAAACCGCAATAAATATGAGAATAAATCCAACAACAAGCTTAGGAGTCAATACTTCGTGGTAAAAAATCACCGAGAAAACAACGCCGAATACGGATTCCAATGTCATGAGAACCGCAACTTGTGATGCCGGTGTGTATTTTTGCCCGATAGCCTGAAGTAACATTGCAACAGCAGATGCAAATACCGCAAGATAAATTATCTCAAACAAAGCGCTTCCGCTTAAGACTTGCGCGGAAGGAACCTCCCCGAAAAGCGCCGTTAATATCCAAAGAAATACCGCAGCCGAAACAAACTGAATGCATGTAAGTACGAAAGGATCTCTGTCTTTTGTTGCAACGGCCAAAAGCACCATGTGCAATGCAAATCCGAAGCCTCCGATTAAGGTCATTACATCTCCAAATCCCATGCTTAAATTGCCGTCCAAGGAAACGAATCCGATACCAATTATGCATACAATTGCCGCTATATAGTTAAATGCATCCGGTTTTACCTTTTTTACAATCCAATAAATAAAAGGTACCAAGATACAATAAATCGTCGTCAAAAAGGCGTTTTTGCCCGGCGTAGTGTAATCCAGACCGATTGTCTGAAACACATAGCTGAAAGTAAGAAAAGCCCCTGCCAAGCAACCGTATATAATATATGACTTATTGATTTTTTTTAATTTTTTTATAAAAACAAGTACAAGCACCAGCGCCGCAATAGAAAACCTCAAAGCCAACAAAAAGAAGGTATCGATGCCATCCAAAGCATCTTTAAGTACAATAAATGATGTACCCCATATAAGCGTTGCAAGCAATATGGCAATTCTTGCACCTGCCATGTATTTTTTTGTC
>CACZQX010000165.1 GCA_902783445.1 uncultured Lachnospiraceae bacterium | reverse complement strand
TGGAACAGTTAAAAAAAGAGAAAAATTCATTTGAAGGTATGGGGATTGATTTTGAAGAGAAGGCATTCTACGACATATTGGAGGCTGTTGCCAAAAAGTTTAAATTTGAGTATCCGTATGAAAAATTGATAGTTCTTTCAAAAGAAGTTAAGAAAATAGTTGATGACAAATCAAAGTATACAGACTGGTCACAGAGAGAGGATATAAAAGCGGAACTCAAGGTTGATCTAATTCTTGTTTTAGCAGCACACGGGTATCCTCCTGTTCCGCGAGATGAAGTTTTCCAGCAAATTTTTGAGCAGGCTGAAAATTTTAAGAAGTATGCAGTATAGTAAAAGCAGAGAAGTTCAATGTCAAAATTTCCAAATTTTCAATCTTTTTTTAGGCATCTTTTTTAAAGATGATTGGGAAAGAAAAGCTCATGCTTTATTGACAAACAATCAATTTCAAAACAAACATAATGTAGTCAAAGAATAAGTCCTAACGGAAATAATAATGGAAGAAGTAACAATAGAAAACCTATCAGATTATATATCATTTATCGATAAACTACCTGTGGGATATTTATCACGCGGGCAATGGAAAGATTTACCTCTATTGCCTTCAGCAATGAGGAGAGATGACAAAGGAATGATTCTTTACTCTCCCACAACAAGGCAAAGTTTTATTGATGATTTTAAAATTAATTCAGCTCGATACGTTGATTCTTCTCACTTTAACGAGTTTGAGTGGCTAGTGTATGCTCAACATTTTGGTGTACCCACTTGCTTACTCGACTTCACGTATTCCCATTTAATTTCCGCAATGTTTGCTGTTGAAAATGCATTCAATCTTTCAGATGAGGATGAAGAAAATTCTGTAATATGGTTTGTAGATCCTGTTGAGTTGAATCGACAAGCCATAAAACGTGCAGAAATAATAAACATATCTTATGAATCGGTTAATACAAACAAAATTCAATACCCGATAGCTATTACATCAAAAAAAAATAATCCTAGAATCGCTGCCCAAAATGGTTTGTTCGTGTATTTCAAAGATGATATGCCATTAAATGAAGTTAATATCTCCGATGAAATTTTGAAGAAAGTAAAAATACCACATACATGTGGAAAAAAAATACTAAAGAGCTTGTTTATTATGGGAATGAGATTTGTTGATATTTATCCCGAACTTTCTTCAATCTCAAAGGACATATTACTTAAAAATAAAATCATTCGAAATCAGGAGGCGGAGAATGAATAAAGGCGAATTAAAAGTAAGCCCTAATAAATATGATATGTGTATTCAAAATATCATAACAAGCATAGATAATGGCTATAAATTACAAGAATTAGATTGTGATATTGTAGATAAAAATAAGTGGTACGATTATAACAATAGCTTGATACTAAAACCCGGATACCAAAGAGAATATAGAGCTACAGTGGAAGAAGAAAGCTTGATAATTGAATCCATACTAGTAGGAATTCCAATTCCTCCTGTTTTTTTATGCACTACAAGAATAAAAGGAGTTCGAGTACTAAATGTTGTTGATGGGCAACACAGATTAGGCGCGTTATATCGTTTCATTAAATGTAAGTTTAAACTTTTAAATTTACCTTTGCTCACAGAATATGAAGGAAAATCATATAGTGATCTCAACATTGAAGATCAAGAGACAATCGTAAATCATTTATTGCAGGCCTATGTCTTTGAGAATTTCCCTGGTAAACAATTTGAATTAGAAGTATTCAACCGGTACAACAAAGGAACTAAAAATTTAACTCCTCAAGAGATACGTAATGCAGTATACGCGTCACCTCATAATGACTATATTACCAATTTTGCAGAAAAATTATATGATAAGAAAGTTGATAATTGGGAAAATAACTATAAAGTACTAAATGAAATATATAATGTAACGAAAGATAGATTTTTAAAAAAGAAAGTTCATGAAGGAATTTTCTGTATTTTATATGTCTTAGAATATGGAATTGATGAATCTTTTAAAGATTCTACAACATATGCTACCGAATACATGAAAAAGAAGGCTGAACTAACTACTAAACAAGATCAAGGATATGAAGAAGCTCTAAAGGACGTGAATAAAATGAAATCCAATTTTCATGCGTTTAATGAATGGCTAAAAAAATTTACGAAGATTACTCCTTATCCCTTCTCAAGGGAATTATATGGCATTTCAAGTAAGAGCTATAAATTTCAAACTTCAATGGCGCTTATAATTTCAGCGCTATATAAAAAAATAATAGAGACAAATGGTTGGGCCGAGAAGGATTTCGATTTTATTGCGGATAGAATTAAAAAATCCTTACTTTCATCATATTTGGAGAAACCTGAATATACGGCGTCTTCAACTAATTCTAAAGAAATTGCGAAGCTAGTAAATGAGTTCTCTTTGGATTAAATATCTGGGAACCATGATCTAAGGTAAAGGTAAAGGTAAAGCTATAGTTTAGTCTGGATTAGAAGGATGCAGAGAATATATTCTCGATAGAAATAGTTAGTAATACTTCGATAAGGAGAGTTCATGTCTGTATTTTACGTATTTCAAGGCGAAACCTATCGTGAGGAGAGATCTGGTGGGTACGTATGGTCTCCTCAAAAAAATAAGAGTGGTGGTGCTAACGCCGGTTATACGGCCATGACTAAAATCCGCCGAGGGGACTTTATCCTACATAACAGTAACGGAAAGATCGTATCTATTAGTTAGTATCGCTCGCGAAGATTGTCGTAGTGCCCAACAGCCTCAAGAACTGATAGATGCTGACACAACTGTTAAATGGGATAATCTCGGATATCGTGTTGATACGGATTATTTTGATCATCCAGTGAAAACAACCGACTATAGTGACTGGCTTGTTGAGCACTATATTCAGGGAAGCGCATTTACGTCAGCGGGCAGAGGTAAACAGCAGTACATGTGCCATCAGGCTGATGAGCACGCAATTTTCCTTCTCGAAAGAGCTATTGAAAAACAAAGTCATGAAGACGTATTAAGACATCTGCGTGATGCTTTATCAGAAATAGTGGGGGATAAAGAATCA
>CACZQX010000164.1 GCA_902783445.1 uncultured Lachnospiraceae bacterium | reverse complement strand
GCAAGAATGAACAACGTACAGATGATTGACGTTACTGTAAACGATGGTTTATGGGATGCATTCAATAACTACCATATGGGTATGACAGCTGAAAACGTAGCTGAAAAATACGGCCTTACAAGAGAAATGCAGGATGAATTTGCTGTAAGATCTCAGAACAGAGCTGAAGCAGCTATCACAAGCGGAAGATTCAAAGATGAAATCGTTCCTGTTGTTATCCCACAGAGAAAAGGAGATCCAATCGTATTTGATACAGATGAATTCCCTAAATTCGGTACAACAATGGAAAAAGTTGCAAAACTTAAACCTGCATTCAAGAAAGAAGGCGGTACAGTTACAGCTGCTAACGCTTCAGGTATCAATGATGGTGCTGCTGCACTCGTTGTTATGTCTAAAGAAAAAGCTGATGAACTTGGTATCAAACCACTTGCAACAGTTGTATCATACGCTACAGGCGGTGTAGATCCTAAGATCATGGGTGTAGGTCCTGTACCTGCAGTTAAAAAAGCACTCGCTAAAGCTAACTTGAAAGTTGAAGATCTTGACCTTGTAGAAGCTAACGAAGCTTTCGCAGCTCAGTCACTTGCAGTTGCTAAAGACCTTGGTTTCAACATGGACATCACAAACGTAAACGGTGGTGCTATCGCACTTGGTCACCCAATCGGATCTTCAGGTGCTCGTATCTTAGTAACACTTCTTCATGAAATGGCTAAGAGAGATGCTAAACTCGGTCTTGCTACACTTTGTATCGGTGGTGGACAGGGTCAGGCTTGCATCGTTAAGAGAGACTAATTCACGTTAAATAAATTCTAAAATTACAAATCCGTGTAATGCTGCTTGCAGCATTACATGGTTTTGTACGTTATAGAATGGTAAGTCTTGGCTTACCGGAAAGGATGTAACTATGAGAGATAAAATGATTACAGCAGAAGAAGCTGCTGCAATGATTAAAGACGGATCAACAGTTATGGTTGGCGGTTTCATGTCAAATGGTACACCTGAAATCCTTATGGACGCTTTAGTTGCAAGAAATGCTAAAGATTTAACGGTTATTTGCAACGATGGTGGTACAGGTCCTGCATTTGATGAGAACGGAAATGAAACAAAAGCAGCAACCGGTAACGGTAAATTAATCCAGAACCATTGCGTAAAAAAACTTATCGCTACACATATCGGTTTGAATAAACAGGTAGCAGAGCAGATGAATTCAGGACAGCTTGAAGTTGAGCTTGTTCCACAGGGTTCAATGGCAGAAAAAATCCGTGCGGGCGGAGCAGGTCTTGGTGGCGTTCTTACACCTACAGGTGTTGGTACAGACGTTGCGGAAGGTAAAGAAACACTTAACATAAACGGTAAAGATTACCTTCTTGAAATGCCACTTCATGCTGATTTCGCAGTTCTTCGCGGAAACATTGTTGATAAAAAAGGTAATGTATACTATCACAATACAACAAAGAACTTCCAGACAGTTATGGCTACAGCAGCTGATACAGTTATCGTTGCTGCAGAGAAGATTGTTGAAGTTGGCGAGTTAGATCCTAACTACGTTATGACTCCATACATCTTCGTTGACTATATCGTAGGAGGTGAAAAATAATGGCAAGCGTTAAAGAGATTATTGCACATAGAGTTGCTCAGGAATTAGAGGACGGATATGTAGTAAACCTTGGTATCGGTCTTCCGACATTGGTTGCTAACTATGTTCCTGAAGGAATCGATATTTCACTTCAGTCAGAAAACGGTATCATCGGTATGGGTGGTACAAGCGAACCGGGTAAAGAAGATAAAGACACAATCAACTCAGGTGCTGTTCACGTGGATGTTATTCCGGGTGCTGCATTTTTTGATTCAGCAACATCATTTGGTATCATCCGTGGCGGTCACGTTGATATGACAGTTCTCGGTGCTCTTCAGGTAGATGCTGAAGGTAACCTTGCATCACATATCATCCCCGGTAAGATGGTTCCTGGTATGGGTGGAGCAATGGACCTCGTTGTAGGTGCTAAAAAAGTTATCATTGCTATGACACATACAAACAAGGGAGCAGTTAAAATCTTCAATAAGATTTCACTTCCTGCTACAGCACTTAAATGTGTTGACATGATTGTAACAGAAATGGGTGTTATCGAAGTTACACCGGATGGTCTTGAACTTAAAGAACTTGCTCCGGGCGTATCGGTAGAAGATATCCAGGCAGTTACAGAACCTAAGCTTATTGTAAAAGGCACACCTAAGACAATGGTTATGCCTCCTGAAGCTTAAGTCGAAAAATAAAACTTATGAATTTAAAAGCAACACAGATTTCTGTGTTGCTTTTTATTTTCAACTAGCATTACATTTGACCTAAAAAAGCATTACAAAAAATTGACACCATTTTATGCAGATGATAAAATATAATCTAGATGGTTTAGTTTAAGTATACGTTATTAGGGCACAGGAGTTTATATGAAAAAAATGCATGTTACAATGTTTGACAATTTCACAGTCAGCATTGATGGGAAAGAAATCTATTTCGACAAGAACCAGACAACAAAGTCTATGCAGCTTTTTGAGATTCTTATCTATTTCGGAGAGGAAGGTGTTCCGAGAAAATGGCTGTTAAACAGCTTATATACCAGGGACAATGTCTCCAATCCGTCTAATAATCTGCGAGTAACAGCACATCGTTTAAGAAAAATCCTTAACGATGCGGGACTGCCGGATCAGGATTATATCAAGATAGAAAACAGTAAATATATCTTTCAGCCGCCATATGAGATGACCGTGGATGTTCACGAGTTCGAACGTCTTATTAATGATGCAAGATCGTCTAAGAATGAAGAGAAAAAAATATTGCTCTATGAAGCAGCCTGCGAGTTTTACAAAGGCGACTTTTTGCCGGCTTTGGTGGGTGAAGATTGGGCGGTTGTTGAAAGCGTAAGACTTCAGACTCTTTATTTTGATTGCTTGCGGGAACAGGCCGAGTATTACAAGGATTTATCAAGATTCGATAAAGTAATTGATATATGCGATAAAGCTGTGCACATATACCCTCACGAGGAATGGTATATAGAAAAAATCGACGCCCTTATTGCCATGGACAAATACAGCGAGGCAATAAAGGTTTATGAAGATGCGGCAAACAGATTTTTCGAAGAATTCGGCATTTCACCTTCGGATGAAATGGTAGAGCGTTACAGAAAAATCAATTCAAAAGTAAAGAATTCAAGAGCGACTCTTGATACCATAAAGAAAAAACTTTCCGAGCATACCTTGGAAAACGGTGCTTTGTATTGCAGTTATCCAAGTTTTGTGGACAACTATCGCATGATAAGACGTATTGTGGTAAGAAGCGGACAGTCGGTATATCTTATGATGTGCTCGATTGTGGAAACCGATGGTATGCCTATGGAAAATACAAAGAAATTGCAAGTTATGGCAGCAAAGCTTAAAGAATCCATTGTTAAATCACTCAGACTCGGAGACGTTGTAACTCGTTACAGCAAAAACCAGTTTATAGTAATTTTATTGGATACGGATAAAGAAAGCTGTTCAATAGTTTCAAACAGAATTCTTAAAAAATTTACGGAAGAGCACAAATCCTGGAGAAACTATGTCGAGTTCAACGAGGTATCCATTATGGATGTTGAAAATATCGACAAAAAACAACTTAGATTCAAAACCGTAACATGGAAATAATCAATGGTTTTAAAAAGAAAGCAAAAGGAGAGGCAAAATTAGAGCTGTATTGATAAATGAGTGAAAAGAGAATCAGGATTAACGCAGAAAACCTGGTCTGTGTATGCATTGATAAGGTAGCGGGAGAAAAGTATAACGGAAGTTTTTATACAAAATACCAAAAAGAACCGCAATATTTCCAACAGTTGGATCAGATAATATTATCCATAGAGAAGCTGTTGGATGCATTAAAACTACCGAGGGCAACACAAAAAAGCAGGGAATTTGTTGAAAAAAACGCAGATGAAAGAGCAAAAATCGCAAGAAAAAAATATTGGACCGACGAAGATTTTGCAAATATAGAAGGGGATGTGGCTACTTTTTATGTGCTGGTTAAATACAGACAAAAAAGCACCTGGCAGGGTGAAATCTTCTGGAAAGAAAAAAATGTAATGGCTGAGTTTTTCAGCGAGCTGGAGTTGCTTAAAATAATAGAGGGTACAATACAAAATCTATATACTTTGGAGTAAGCTAAAACAGCTTTTGATTGGCGGTTTGGAATATGAAGAAAATTTTGCCGGCAGTAATCGTCGCGGCTTTAGTGGTAATTACATTTACGGGTTGCGAAGAAAAAAAAGACAACAATTTAATAATAAACAACGAAACAAAATCAAGCGGTGAGGCTACGCAAAACAAGCCATTGCGCGATTCCACGCCTTTGTGCCTTGTGCCGACTGTAGGAGGAGCAAGATCCGATTTGGTTTTCGGATGTGATGTGGCAACGGTAGATGCCAGCAATTCGGAAGAGGGCTATGTGATAGTCAACTATTTCGGAACATCCGAGAAAGTAAAGCTTAAAATAACCGGACCGGATGGCATCGAATATGTTTATACTTTGCATGGCGGAGAAGAAGTATTTCCATTTACTGCAGGTAACGGTGAATACAATATAAAAGTTTACGAGATAATTACCGGCGATCAATATGCGGTGGTCTTTAACGAGGTCTTTAATGTGAATATCACAAATCAATTTGGGCCTTATCTTTATCCAAACCAGTATGTAAACTTTAAATCATCGGACAAAACCATAACACTTGGCAGTCAAATATGCAAAAATTCCACAAGTGAGCTGGAAACTGTAGAAGCGATTTACAACTATGTTGTGGAAAATATAACATATGACAAAGAAAAAGCAATGACGGTGCAAAGCGGCTATTTGCCCGTAATTGACGAGACCGTGTCTACGAAAACCGGAATATGTTTTGATTATGCGGCGGTAATGGCATCCATGCTTCGTTCCCAGCGAATTCCAACCAGAATGGAGCTTGGCTATGTGGACGAAGTATACCATGCATGGATAAGCACTTACATAACGGATATAGGATGGGTAAACGGAATAATTGCCTTTGACGGCGAAAGCTGGACAATGATGGATCCAACATTTGCGGCAACAAGCGGCAAAGACGAAACAAAAGATTTTGTGGGAAACGGGACCAATTATCAAAGGAAGTTTGTGTATTAATAATAGGAGAAGAGTATGTCAAAATTAACTAATCTTGAAATCGTTGATTTTTGCGATCAGATGGCTATGATTTTAAAAGCGGGAATATCAACCCATGAAGGAATTAACATCATGCATGATGATGCCAAAGATGAAGCTTCAAGAAATATTCTCGGAAAAATGAAAGATTCCATGGAGGAAGGAAAGCCGTTTTTCGAGGCGGTTGCCGAATCAAAAATATTCCCGAGATATGCGGCCAATATGATAAAGATCGGTGAAGAATCGGGTAGACTGGATGATGTAATGGAAGGGCTTTCTTCATATTACGACCGCGAGGAGTCCATTGCCAGGGCTGTTAAGAATGCGATTACCTATCCGGTAATCATGATAATCATTATGGCAGTGGTAATTGTAGTGCTGCTTGCAAAAGTTATGCCTGTATTTGAACAGGTATTTGAGATGCTTGGAACACATCTTAGCGGAGTATCGAAAAGCCTTATGAATGCGGGCGATGTTCTTAGTAAATACGCTGTTGTCTTTGTAATTATCATAGCGGCAGTGGTAGTTCTTGTATTGTTCTTTGCAAAATCCGAAAAAGGAAAAAATGTATTTAAAAACTCAATAGGAAGAATCGGACCGTTAAGAAAAACCTACGAAAGAATCGCAGCGGGAAGATTTGCAAACGGCATGTCCCTTACACTTAAGAGCGGACTTGATGTTGATGAAAGCTTGCAGATGGTAAGAGATATGTCCGAGCTGGATTCCATGAATGCAAAAATAGATAACTGCAGGAAACTTATGGAAGAAGGGGAAGGCTTTGCCGAATCCCTTGCAAAATCAAAAATCTTCAGCGGAATGTATTCCAGAATGGTTGTTATCGGATTTAAAACCGGTGCAATCGACACTGTAATGGATAAAATCGCGGCAAACTACGAAAAAGAAAACGATGAAAGCATAACCAAAACAATATCCATAATAGAGCCGACAATCGTAGCAATATTTGCGGTAGCTGTGGGACTCATCCTTCTTTCGGTAATGTTGCCGTTGCTTAGTGTAATGACAGGTATGATGTAATGAGAAGAAGAAAAGCATTTAGTTTTCCGATTGCAATTATAATAATAGCTATTTTTGTCCTTATAGTAATATGGGTAAGCACGGGCTTGGAAAAAACCGGTGTTATCGAGCAAAAAAGGGCTTTGGAGAGCGCAATCCTCAGAGATGTGGTGCATTGCTATGCCATTGAGGGAGCCTATCCGGAAAGTTTGGATTATATTAAAGATAACTACGGTCTGACATATAATGAGGAGCTGTTTTTTGTGGATTACACACCGATAGCATCCAATATTATG
>CACZQX010000163.1 GCA_902783445.1 uncultured Lachnospiraceae bacterium | reverse complement strand
TTTCCGAATCGCTTATTTCGTAGTCAACGCCGGCAATAAGCGTGTTGTAAACTTTTTTGCTCAAAAGCTCATCCGTAAAAAATTGCTTAACGTCATCAGCGCTTACGCCGTGCTCATTTAAGTAATCTTCACCCAAAGTCGCAATCCACTCGTTTGCACTCACTTCAGCTTCTTCCAAAAGAGCGGAATCCACTTTTACACCCTTTTCTTCAGCAAAAAGGCACATGCTTTTTGTTTCCGAAAGTCTTGCTTTGATGTTGGTTTTTAAATAATCTTCCATGGTCATGCCGTTGATTTCACGGTCCCAAATGCCATCGCCGAAAGATGTATTGTATTCGTGAATACCCTTTAAAAAGGCAAACAAAGCCTCGCCTTTGGACATAGTCTGTCCCGACAGCTTCATGATATTGCCTTCACCGATGCCCGTTGTAAAAACAACTTTGCCGCATCCCGCAAAAGAAATGCTCATTATAAGGGTCAATATAACTATTAAAGCTTTTTTCACTGTATTATCCTGCTTCCTAATTTTGTTTTTTCGATGCAAATCTGCGTATCGATACGGGTCTTTAACTCATCAACATGAGATATGATGCCCACCAAACGGCTGTCTTTTGAAACCGTTGTAAGGGCCGCAATGGCCACATCCAAAGACTGATTATCAAGACTTCCGAAGCCCTCATCCACAAAGAGGGTGTCAATCTCGATTCCCCCTGCGTTTTGTTGGATGATATCGCTAAGTCCGAAGCTTAAAGACAATGCCGCTTTAAACATCTCGCCACCGGAAAGAGAAGCAACGGGCCTTAGTTTTCCCGTAAATTTGTCAAATACTTCGATTTCAAGGGCGCCTCTGGACTGCTTACATATATTATCATCTTTTCGATGAAATGTGTAACGTTCTTCCGACATAAGTTTAAATCTTTTGTTTGCAGCCCTTAAAATACGCTCAAAATAAATCATAAGAACATAGTCTTCAAACTTGATTCTCTTGTCGTTGTAGCCCTGCATCAGGTTGTTTAAACGGCTTAATTTCTCATAAACCTTGTCTTTTTCCTGCTTTTGTGCACGGTATTTCTTTATGTTTTTAAGCTGTCCTTCGTTTTTTACATATCTTGCATGAATAGTCTTAATATTTGCGGACAGCAGCTTTTTCTTTTCATCCGCTTCCTGCTTTTTTTCTTCAATAGCGGATTTGTCGATTTCTTCCGCACCTTCCAATGCCGCCTCCAAGTCCTTAATCGACTGAGATAAAGCAACAAGATCCTTTTCAAAGCTGTCGATAGCATTCTTGTTATCATTAAGCTCTTTTTCGCTCATTTTGGCCGCAAGGAAATCCTCCACATCTTTGAAACTGCTTTCTTTAAGCTTGTTTTCAAAGTTATCTTTATCTTTTACAAGGGCATTTTCAAGCCTTGAAAGTTCTTTTTTGTTTTCCGCTTCACGACCCGCTGACTCACTGTAGTTTTTTTCGCTTTCAAGCTTGTCTTTTTTTGCCTTTTCCAAGCCATTATCAAACTCTTTAAGTTCGGCCTCTATCTTTTTCTTTTCCGCCGAGAGCTCGCTGCCCCGTGCTTTGGCGCCTTCTATGTCATCAATCAAGAAACGCCCTCTCAAACGGGCAAATTCATCCCCCGAAAAGCGATTTTTATACTCTGTAAGAAGGGAATAAAGGCCCGCACAGGAATCATGGACTTTCTTTTCCACAGCTTCTTTTTCTTCCAATTCTTCTTTATATTCTTCGATTTCTTCATCGCTTATTTCCACCGCATCTTCGGCATAAGCCTTATTCGGCTTCGGATGCTCTAAAGAACCGCAAACAGGGCATGGTTTGCCGTCTTCAAGGTTTTTAACCAAAAGTCCGATTGCCGCATGGCTCTTTGCTTCCAAGGCGTTTTCGTAGTTTGCTTTAGCCTTTTTCTTGGCTTCCTCCGCCTTTTTAAAAACAGCAAGCTCGGCTTTATAATTATTATCGGTTTTAACATAATTGTTTACAAATTTTCCAAGCTGATCAATATCTTCAACCAGTTTTTTGTTTTCTTCGATGCTTTCAAGCTTTGCCTCAAAGTCCTTAAGAAGGGCGTCGTTTGTTTCCTTTTCTTTAGCCAGGCTTTCCAAGCTTTCCTTAAGCTTTATTGCATTTTCTTTAGCCCCCGCCAAAGATTTTTCCGTCTGTTTGAAAAGCTCATAGGATGGGCTTATGCGAAGATAGCTCTCCGCAAGAAGGCATTTATCCTTGAGAAGATTCATTTCCTCACGCTTTTCTTCCAAATCGGCTTTGCTTTTTCTTGCATTATCAAGGTTTGTTTTAAGATTTGCAATCCTGCCGGCTTCCTCAAGTTTTATGCTTAATTTCTCGATTATAGCATCATTATCTTTTGACTCTTTTTCCAAAGATGTCTCCAAAGCCTTGTCCGCCTTGATGCTTTCGGCCAGTGTTTCCATGACCTTATCCGTATTTCTGTTTTTTAAGCCTTCGGTATTAATAAGCTCGCGCCATTCATCACCTTCAACATCCGCATTGTTGATGGCCTCGTTAATAAAGTCGTCGAGACCTGCAAGAGCGTATTTTAAATCTCTTGTTTTATCATTCATTTTCTTTTGAATGTCGCTGTAAATTCTTGCATTGAAAATGCCTCTGAAAATCTTGCTTCTCTCACCGGAATCCGCAAGCAAAAGCTTTTGAAACTCACCCTGAGGCAAAAAAGCAATAAGCTTGAATTGGTCGTAGTTAACACCGATTAAGCTTTCGATTTCCTTTGTAACATCCGTAACACCGGAGCAAACTCCTTCAAAATCGCCCTTGCCATTGCCGATTTCAAGCAAAGCATCCGCCTTGTTTTTGGTAGAACCCGTACCGCGGCGGGCTTTTCTTTCGTACTCCGGATTTCTTGAAACTCTGTAAAGCTTTCCGTGATGGGAAAAGGTGAGGTTTACATAAGTAGCATCTTCAATATCCGCAAAATCACTTCTGAAATTAAGGTCCTTTCTTGATTCACCCGATGCCTTACCAAACAAAGCATAGGAAATGGCATCAAAAATAGTACTTTTTCCGGCACCGGTCTGTCCGGTTACAAGAAAAAGTCCTTTTCCGCCCAGTTTTTCAAAGTCTACCACTTCTTTGTTTTTGTAAGGTCCCCAACCCGCAAGTTCAAGATATATCGGTTTCATCTATGATTTCCTCTGCTATTTTTACGTAAGTCTCATCTGCATCTTCGTCTGTAACATATTTAAAAAAGCTTTTGAAAACATCCAAAGGAGTACCCTCTTCCAGGCCTTCCTCAAGATCTGCAAGCTCTGAATTAACCTTTTCGTCACGCTTATAAGAAATATGCATGACATTGGGATAAACCGTGCGCAGCTTGCCTATCGGGTCGTACAAATCCCCTTCATCAAGTAAAACGGCGTCGATGTAATCGTTTGGATTTGCGGCATTTACCACCTCATCGGATATCAAATCTTCAAGCTTTCCTTCTATTCGACGCAAATCGTGAAGAGCCTTGAATTTGATACGTGTAATGGTCACATCATCTGTTTTTTTATTAATATCAACAATCAAAAAGCTCTTTTTCTGCTTATATTCCCTAAGAGAATACTTAACGGGAGATCCGCTGTAATATACATTTTGTTTGCCTATGCGCATAAAGCCGTGAATATGTCCCAAGGCCACATAGTCAAAATCATTGAAAACACTTACGTCTACATTGCCAAGACCACCCAAATCTTTTTCTTCTATTTGCTGCATAACGCCGTCAAAATCCTCAATTTTACCGCTGTCCGTAACAAAATAATGGGTAATCAAAACGTTTCTTTCGCTTTTATCTATATTTTCGTGGGAAAGAATACATCTTATTCCTTCCTCGTAATTTGCTATTTCCTTATCAAAAGTTCTTTTGCAATAATCACGCATTAAAGGCTCACGAAGAAACGGAAGCATATAAATATTTATCCTTCCGTAATCATCATCATATTCTATTTTTTTAAGAGATTGCCCAAGTTGGCTATCGATATAGAAACCTTTTTTTTCCAATATCGCATTTGCAAAGCCTATGCGCTCCGGAGAATCATGATTTCCGCTGATACAATAAATGGCAATACCACTATCAATCAAACTTGTGACGAATTCATCCACAAGGCTCACCGCTTCGGCAGGA
>CACZQX010000162.1 GCA_902783445.1 uncultured Lachnospiraceae bacterium | reverse complement strand
TGTACCGGCGTTGCGGTAACCAACCTTCTTTGAAAGACGGATGGCACTGTCAAAAATAATTTTACGTGTTTCTTCAGGTACGGAAAATGCAGGTGCATATTCCACAACCTTCTGGTGACGTCTCTGAACCGAGCAGTCACGATCGAAAAGATGAACTACATTGCCGTAGTTATCTCCAAGTATCTGAACTTCGATGTGTTTTGGACTTCTAAGATATTTTTCCACGAAGATTTTGTCATCACCGAATGCTTTCTTGGATTCGTTTTTGGCTTCTTCGAATTCCTTTTCCATATCTTCTTTACAGTTAACGATACGCATACCGCGTCCGCCACCGCCGTTTGAAGCCTTAAGCATTACAGGATAACCGATTTCATCAGCAATTTTAATTACTTCATCAATGTACTTAACCGCATGGTCAACGCCCGGAATAATAGGAACTTCGGCGTCGATGGCCATCTGTTTTGATGAAATCTTATCACCCATTTTGTTCATGATTTCGCTTGTAGGTCCGATGAAAACAATACCGTTTTTCTCGCAAGCGTCAACAAAATCAGGATTCTCGGATAAAAATCCGTAACCCGGGTGGATTGCGTCGGCACCGCATGCCAATGCAATTTTTATGATATTGTCAATATCAAGGTATGCGTCGATAGGACCCTTCTCAGGGTTTAACTGATAAGATTCATCAGCTTTTGCTCTGAACAGAGCGTACTTATCCTCTTTTGAGTAGATACTAACTGTTTTGATGCCGAGTTCGTTTAGGGCACGGAAGACTCGGATTGCAATTTCACCACGGTTTGCAACCAGTACCTTCTTGAACTCTTTTACTTGCTGCTGCATTTTAAAATTTCTCCTTTGAAAATAAATAGTGTAGTCTTTGCACGGCCTCCTCTCGTTTTGCCACCGGCCGGACATAGTTGTATTTTCAAAGAATCATCCTTTATACATCTAAATCACAACCTCAAAACGACCGTACAACATATTAAATCTTCAATGCGTTTAATCGTAGTTTAACATTATATTTTTTCAAATACAACCATTAAAAATAATTAAGTACAAAATTATAAACATTTACAAATATATGTCTATTTTTAATTAAATTTTATGCAAAATGATAATAGACATTGTTAAAAAATAAAGTCAAAAAAGGAAGCCGCTTTCGCAGCTTCCCAATTATTTATGCTTTATGATCGCATCCGAGAACATTTACAATTTTATGTTTTACCAATGCTTTGATATTGTCACGTGCAGGTGTTAAATACTGACGTGGATCGAAAGCATCCGGATGAGCCGTCATGTACTCTCTGATTCCCGCTGTCATTGCAAGACGAAGATCGGAGTCGATATTGATTTTGCAAACTGCCATGCTTGCTGCTTTTCTGAGCATATCTTCAGGAATACCGATAGCATCTTTTAATGCACCGCCGTTTGCGTTGATTGTCTGAACATATTCAGGAATAACACTTGATGCACCATGAAGAACGATTGGGAAGTTTGGAAGTCTCTTCTCAACTTCTTCCAAGATGTCGAATTTAAGCTGTGGCTTCTGACCCGGTTTGAATTTGTATGCGCCGTGGCTTGTTCCGATTGCGATTGCAAGAGAATCAACACCTGTACGCGAAACGAATTCTTCCACTTCTTCAGGTCTTGTATATGAAGCGTCTTCAGCACTTACATTAACATCATCTTCGATACCCGCAAGTTTTCCGAGCTCACCTTCAACCACTACTCCATGCTCGTGAGCGTATTCAACAACCTGTTTTGTAAGTTTGATATTATCTTCAAAGCTGTGTTTTGAACCATCAATCATAACGGATGTAAATCCGCCGTCGATGCATGATTTACAAAGTTCGAATGTATCGCCGTGATCAAGATGAAGAGCAATAGGAAGGTCACACTCCAAAAGAGCTGCCTCAACCAATTTTACAAGGTAGTTGTGGCGAGCATATTTTCTTGCGCCTGCGGATACCTGTAAAATAAGCGGAGCTTGAAGTTCGGCTGCTGCCTCGGCAATACCCTGAACGATTTCCATGTTGTTAACGTTGAAAGCACCGATAGCATATCCGCCTTCGTACGCTTTTTTGAACATTTCTGTTGTTGTAACTAATGCCATTACAATGTCCTCCTTAGTATAAAAAAATTCATATTTTGCTTTAATTAATTTATTTTAACAAGTCGGGATTAACGTAAGCTTCACGTTCTTCCTTAAACTTGTCTGTTTTATCAAAGCCGCATCCGAACATTTCCGGACAAAAGCCTCTGTAAACGCATTCTTTAACCATACAAGCAGCAAGTTCCGGCTCAACTTTTGCAACCTCGTCTTTTACAAGCTGCCAAGCCTCTCGTGTTTCTTTACTTGCCTGAGCGCAAAGACGCTTTCTTGAAATATTGATAAGAGCCTGGCCGTCCGCCTCACATTCGTGAGAAACATGTGCGCCCTGCGGAAGCTCGTTTCTGTCGATTCCGGTACGGTCGCTTCTTTGAGTTTTTACAAAGTGCTCGATACCTATTTTATGACGAACGATATGAACGGAAACCCAATATGGGAGTTCCTTCCATCTCCAAGAAAATTTTAATTTTCTGATTGGTGAATGCTCTGCTCGAATAAGCTGAAGTTTCCACTTTGAATCAGGATATTTGCCCGTATTCATTCCGATTGTGTTCATTGTGGCATCTTTAACTTCCTGCCAATTATCATTATGACCGAATCTGTCAATATACGTCATTTTTCTTCTCCTTTTCAACATAATGCAACCTAAATAAGCCTATTATGTTTTTTATACACTTATATAACCTACACTAGATATTATAAGACTAAAATGCCTTATATTCAAGCCAAACAAACTTATGTAAAATAGCTTTTTTAAATAATAAATATATGGTATACTTTCATTAATTGCGGCAGTGGATAAGGGACATTATACCCACTGTTAATTAATAAAAACGAATGACATTTAATTGGGAAATATCATTCGGGGAGGTTAAAGATGAGCAAAGAAAGCAGAATGAATGCTAAAAAAACAAAGCAAAAATACAGGCATAAAGCAACTCGCGCAAGGCTTCTTAAAATAATTGTTCCTATTGCGATTGCTGTGGTTGCGCTTTTAATCATTATAAGAGAAGTTAATGTTTACAGCGACAATCATCCGACTGCCGATTACAGCAAAGGCTTAACAAGCGCCGGTTTAATCGAAGGTTTCGATTCATCCATGGTTAACCTTTGCGACTATACAAAAATAGATGTGGCTCTTGCGGATATCACCGCAACGGACGAATATGTTCAGTCACAAATCGATGATGCTCTCGCACAGCATTCAACACTTGTAAGCGATGAAGGAACGGAAGCATATGTTAATTCAACAGTTTCCATTGACTATCAAATCTATGTTGATGATGAAGCCTACGGAGATCCGGCAACGGATGCAAGAGTAAACCTTGTTGATGATTCTTTGGTTCCGGGCTTAAGCTCACAAATCGCGGGCATGAAGGTTGGCGAATCAAAAACAGCCGAAATCTATGTATCCGAAGATTATGCGGGTAATGCCCCATATGCCGGAAAAATCGTTAAAGTGGACGTAACTCTTAAAGGCGTTTATGATACACCTGAGTTTAACGA
>CACZQX010000161.1 GCA_902783445.1 uncultured Lachnospiraceae bacterium | reverse complement strand
TTTGAAAAAAACAGATTCAAACTCAACGTACTAAATAAATACACATCTTTATAAACCTAGTAATTTACTATATAATATCAATAATAATTTAAAAGTCGGAGGACATTATGTCGGATTTGGAAAAGAGATTTGATTTAAAAAGTTTGGTAGATAAGTTGGAAAAAACAGGCGATTTAAGCGATGAAGAATTTGAGGCCCTAATATATTCTGAAGATGCGGAATTTAGCGATTATCTTAAGGAACGCGCTCGTGCAGTACGAGAGAAGCATTACGGCAAAGATGTTTATATTCGCGGCCTTATAGAGTTTACAAACGTCTGTAAAAACAATTGTAAATATTGCGGTATCCGCTGCGGCAACAAAAACGCAGAGCGCTATCGTCTGACCAAAGAGGAAATCTTAAGTTGTTGTGACATGGGTTATGAACTTGGTTTTAGAACCTTTGTTTTACAGGGTGGTGAAGATCCTTTCTTTGACGATGATATGATGGTGGAAATCATTAAAGAAATAAAGAAAAATCATCCGGATTGCGCCCTTACTTTATCAATAGGCGAAAAAGAGCGCGACACATATAAGCGTTTTTACGATGCGGGAGCAGACCGTTATCTCCTTCGCCACGAAACCGCGGATAAAGCTCATTATGAAAAGCTTCATCCGGCGGATATGTCTTTTGAGCACAGAATGAATTGCCTTAAAGATTTAAAAGAAATCGGCTACCAGGTTGGATGCGGTATGATGGTGGGTTCGCCATATCAAACTAAGGAACATATCATCAAAGATCTTAGATTTCTTCGAGAATTCAAACCTGAAATGGTGGGTATAGGACCCTTCATTCCTCATCATGATACGGAATACAAGGATGAGCAGGCGGGTTCGGTTGACTTAACCATCAGGCTTTTAAGTATAATCAGACTTTTGTTGCCGGATGTATTGCTTCCCGCAACCACAGCTCTCGGAACTCTTGACCCAAGAGGTCGCGAAAAGGGAATAGAAGCTGGCGCAAACGTAGTTATGCCGAACCTTTCGCCTACAAATGTAAGGGATAAATATCTTTTATACGATAACAAAATTTGTACCGGCGACGAAGCAGCTGAATGTATCAGATGCATGGAAATGCGCGTTGAAAGCGTTGGCTATAAAGTGGTTCAGTCCCGCGGAGATCATGAAAGCGTTCATTAAAAGTTTACAGTTTGTTTATTTGATTAAAAAAGCTGTTTGGTAAAATCATAATAGGAAAGGTTGTGATTATATACATTAAAAAGGGAATTTGATTGGTTGAGGGGGTATTATTATGGTGAAAAAACTAATCGGAATCATGATTGTTCTTATTTTTACATTTTCTCTTTGCGCTTGCGCAAATAAGTCAACATCGGAACTTCTCCCGACTTATAAATACAATCTCATTGAGGTTCATGAGGTTGATGCTCGTCAAGGAATTGCTTGGGAAAAGGGAGATTATTATGTATCCGGCAGCACAAGCTTAAGCCATTATGATTCGGATTGGAATCTTGTTGCAAGGGTGGATGAACCATTTGACGAATTTAAAGATGAAGTCAATCATATCGGTGATATAGATGTCTACAATGGACAGATTTACGCAGGTGTGGAATATTTTATGGATGGTAAGGCAAAGAATATCCAGATTGCGGTATATGACGCAGAAACATTCAAGTTGCTTAAGACCTGGGCATTTTCCGAGGAAAGCGGTCAGACAGAAGTCTCCGGTATAGCCGTAGATCCGGATCATAAATGTGTTTGGATGTGCTCTTGGGACGGTGATGAAAGCGGAAGATATCTATATCGCTATGATTTAAATAGCGGTGAATATCTGGGTAAACATCATATTCAAGCACCGCCTCAGTGGCTACAGGGAATCGTATATTACGAGGGAAGCATTTATATGACTGCAGATGACGGTACGGCGGACCTTAACGAAGCGGATCATGTATACAGATGCAAGGTTGATACCGAGAAATCCGCATTTACTGTAGTGCAGGAGCGGACACTTGACGACGTAACCATGCAGGGTGAGATAGAAGGCATTTCCTTTGATAGGGATAACAAACGGATGCTTATCAGTTACAACAGGGGAGCAAGAATCGTACTTGGTATGCCGAAGGGATTCTATGAAGGTTATGATCGGGAAATCCATGAAGTTTTTGTATATGAAATTTCGGGATTATATAGCATAGATTAACTGTCGGAAGTTTACTGTTCAACGATTTACAAAATGGGGGTATTTTATGACTAAAACTATAAGAAAAACATCAATTGTTTTAGCATTATTAATGGCTTTTTTGATGGTATTTACGCTTTTACCGTTAAATGTTAAAGCACAAGAAAGCATTGAGATTACGCAGGCGGATTTGGACGCGGTTGGACCGGATAAAGAATCGCATGTAGATTTGGAAAAAGGTATTGAGTATTTTCCTTCCGGATTTTTCCAACTTTACAAATCTGCTGAGTACGTTTTGGCGGGAGACATAGAACTTAAAGATCAGACTCTTGATATTAGCTCCGAAAATGGACCATCTGTGTTAAATCTTAATGGTCACAGTATTTCGGCCGAGGGTTGCGTGACTGAAACGTCAGGAGATTCATCGATTACATATGGCGCTGTTACATGCACCAGAGATTCTCTGACTATTAAAGGCAATGGAACAATTACAGCTGATTCGGATGCTCAATATGCGCTTAATGCACTTAAAGGCATAACTATTGAGGGCGGCACATATAATGGCGATATTGCAATAGGCTTAACTCCTTTAAATACCATTAAGGGCGGAACTTTTAACGGAGAATTGTTCATAACAGCCGATACATATATAAATGGTGGCACATTTAACGACGCTGTAAGTTCTTGGAATGGTTCCACTATTATTTATGATGGTGAATTTCAGGCCGCATACCTTCAAGGAGATTCTGCAATATTAATGATTTTAGGCGGCAGCTTTTATAATACATGCATTTTTGAAGCAGGAAATGGATATATTTATGGAGGAAACTTTGAATATAAAGGTGATTCCCAAATGATAATAAATTTAACCGGCGGAGCATTGGAAATTTGGGGCGGCGAGTTTTATAATTCTGAAGATTCGGAAAACGCCCCTGCAGTAGACATTATCTATTCTAGTCCAGAGAATAATAAAAACGCTTCGCTTATTGTTAACGGCGGATATTTTGGTATAGCCGAAAAATATTCGATTTTTGCCTGGGGGTTGGACTATTTGAGTGTTAGCGGAGGCGAATTTGTTTCAAAAGGATATGCTTTGGGAATTGTGGATGATGGAAATATAAAAGTTGAAATTTCCGGAGGAAATTTTACTTCTTTGGGAAATTGGAGCCTTTCATATGCTCCTTCGGCTGCGATTGTAAGTGTATTTCAAAATACAGAATATAAAGATAATATATTTGAAAGCTATTTGCTTGACGGATATGAATATGTTCCGAAGGTAAAAACAAATAAGGCTACGGGTGATGCCGGTGAACTTGCTGCTTATACGCAAAAAGAAATCAGTGTTTTGCCGGCGGAAGCAACTGCTAGCGATGATGAAGTTGTGCCGAGCAATACACCAAGCACGGGGGACAGTGGTTATGGCGGCTGGATTTGCTTGGGCTTATTAGCAGCAGGTGCACTTGTAATAACACCTCTTGTTATAAAAAAGAAGGGGGTATTAGATGAGTAAAACTATAAGAAAAACATCCTTTTGCTTAGCATTTCTAATGGCATTTATGATGGTATTTTCGCTTTTACCTTTAAATGTAAATGCACAGGAAAGCATTGAGATTAAGCAGGCGGACTTGGATGCGGTTAAGAATGATACGCAGTCCCATATTGATACGGCTAAGGGTATTGAATATTTTGATGAATCAGGCATATTTAATCTTTATAAGCCTGCGGAATATGTTTTGACCGGCGATATAGCACTTAATGCAGAGTGCCTTGATATCAGCTCTGAAGATGGTCCTACGGTGCTGGACTTGAATGGCCATACAATTTCCTGTATACATGGTATCAGTGAAGAAATTTCAGGTGAAACCATATATTACGGTGCAGTTGTTTGCGGCAGAAATCCTCTTACTGTAAAAGATAGCAAGGGAAGCGGCATGATTACCGTCGATAATGATACGGAATATGCAATTCATGCATTTGAAGAAATCACTGTTTTGTCAGGTAAATTTGACGGACAAATTGCTTTTGAAAGACCTGCGACAATTAAAGGCGGACTCTTTTTAGATAATGTAACCGCATTTGACAGCATAGTGATTGAAGCCGGCGTATTTGGTGATGCAAATTCCGTTGAAGGTTTTGATCTTATTTTAAATGATAATTCCGTAATAAACGGCGGTGTTTTTAATAAATATGTTCATGTTAACGGTTTTACAACAATAAATAATGGTAATTTTCGTTTAATCAGAGTTTTGGATGAGGAAGCAAATCTTATAATAAACGGCGGTCATTTCGGTAATACTTTATCTATTGAATACGGATATTGTGAAATCGAAGACGGAATTTTTGAATATGATGGTGCAGGAAACAGCGAAGCTATTGATTTAACCGATGCAAGACTTGTTATAAATGGTGGAAGCTTTTTTAATAAAGATGATTCATCTATTAACACAATGCATCACGTTGTTCGTGCATACGGATCTGATAATCCGGAGGATTTTACATCTTTAACCATTAATGCCGGAACGTTTGGTGTGAGCACCGGTTATGCAATAATGGCTGACAATGTTGACTATTTAAAGATTAGTGGCGGTGAATTCACAGGTAAAAGCGGAGGATTGTTGGTTAACGATTTAGGCAATAGCGAGATAAGTCTTGAAGGTGGTAAATTTACAGGATTGGGAGCTGCGGGCGAAGAATATACAGCTGCCATTGCTACTATGAGCGTAAGATATGCTACATATTACGAAATAGAATATAAAGATCATTATTTTGATGATTATCTTGCTGACGGATATGAGTTTGTATCGGCTGCGGAAACTAATAAAAAAATGAATGGAGATGAGTTAATTGCTTTATATACTCAATCAGAACTCATGGTTTTACCAAAAGAAGCCGATGTGGTTTTTGATGAAGAAAACGCTGACTTAAACCAACAGGTAAATGCACTTATCAATAAACTTAAAGCAGGCGAATCGGTAGAAGGCATCAGCCCGGAACTTGCGGAAATGATTTTGGATGCCATTGCAGAAGGTAAGGACATAAGCGTTGAAATGAGCGTAACTCCTATTAATCCGGAAGATGTTAAAGAAGATTCGGAAAAAGTTACCGCACTTGTTGGAAATGACGGCAAAGTAGCTGCATACTTTGATGTAAATATTGCTATAATTATTGAAGGAGAGACGGTAGGATTTATTACAAAGCTTGACGACGGAGTATTAATCAAACTTCCGATACCGGAAGGTCTCCCGGATCCTGAAAGCGGCCTTTTAAGAGAATGGAAGATAGTAAGAGTTCATAACGGTATTGCAAGTGAACTTTCGGCAGAAGCAGGGGATGGATATGTAAGCGGCAAATCCGCCGAATTTTCAACCTACGCATTGGTTTACAACGATGCGGCAACACCGGCAACGGGAGATTTTGGAATTACACCGTGGCTGATTATCATAACAGCGGCTGCGGCTTCGAGCTTGATTGTCGTAAGTGTACGTAAATTTAAGAATGAATGAAAGCGATAGAGTGCAGATAATAAAAAGGGATGCTTAAAAGCATCCCTTTTTTAACACCCTCTGCGTATCGAGTAAAACAGAGGATATACATAAAATTCGTCTCAACTATAAAAAATTAAGCTCTTTCTACTAAACCGGATCTTAAGCATGATGTACATACATTAACCTTTTTAGCACCACCGTTAGCTGTTTTAACCTTTACTGATTTAATGTTAGCTTTCCAAATTTTGTTTGATCTTCTATGAGAATGGCTAACAGCATTACCGAAATGAGCTGCTTTTTCACAAATTACGCATCTAGCCATGTTTACACCTCCTTAAAATATGGGATAACCCATAAATAGCACAAGGGTTATTTTAGCAGATGTTATTTATATTTGCAAGCTTATTTTTCAAAAACTTTTAAAATTATTTCCAAATGTTATTTTTATTCACATTATAACCCTTGAAAATGCATAAAAGTATTAAATAAAGACATAAATATATTCATTTATTATTGACTTTAAAAATGTTAGCTTGTAAAATATAAAACAGTTGCACACTTTAGCGACTAAAAGCGTTAAAGTGCTAAAACGTAATTTGTTTAATCTTGAAAGTAAACATGCTTAAAAAGGGAAAGGAGATAATAATGAAGAAAGTATTATCATTAATTCTTGTAGTTGCACTCGGTGCTTTCGCACTTGTAGGTTGCGACAGTAAATCAGGAAGCCAAGGCTCATCTGACTCAGACACATATACAGTAGGTATTTGCCAGTTTGTACAGCATGAAGCATTGGATGCCGCTACACAGGGCTTTAAAGATGCTCTTGTTGAAAAACTCGGTGACAAAGTAACATTTAACGAACAGAATGCTTCGGGTGAAGCTTCCAATACAACAGTTATTTGTTCTGAACTTGTATCATCAAACGTTGATCTTATCTTAGCCAATGCTACACCTGCTCTTACAGCAGCTTCTCAGGCTACAGATACAATTCCTATTATCGGAACATCAATTACAGACTATGCAACAGCACTCGGTATCGATGCCGATAAATGGACAGGTGCTACGGGCTTTAATGTAACAGGTACATCAGACCTTGCTCCTTTGGACAAACAGGCAGATATGATTAAAGAATTATATCCTGATGCAAAAACAGTTGGTATTTTATACTGTTCAGCTGAAGCAAATTCAAAATTCCAGGCTACAGAGATTACAAAATATCTTGAAAAATTAGGACTTACAGCTAAAGAATATACATTCGTTGATACAAATGACGTAACAGCGGTTACACAGCAGGCTGTTAATGATAACGATGTTATCTTCATTCCTACAGATAATACAGCAGCTTCAAATACAGAAGCAATCAACAACGTTGCCGAACCTGCAGGAAAACCTATCATCACAGGTGAAGCAGGCATCTGCAAAGGCTGTGGTCTTGCAACTCTTTCAATCAGCTACTACGATATCGGATACAAGGCCGGTGAAATGGCTTATGATATTCTTGTAAACGGTGCAGATCCTGCAACAATGAATATTGAATATGCTACTGATTTAACAAAACAGTACATGGCTGCAAGAGCTGCTTTACTCGGGGTAACAATTCCTGATGATTACGAAGAGATTGCAGAGGACTAATTAATGTTAGAATTTTTAACGGGACTTCCAACGCCGGTGGCCCAGGGCTTGCTCTGGGGCATCATGGCGATTGGTGTTTATATCACATTCAGAATTTTGGATATAGCAGATTTAAGTGTTGACGGTACGCTCGGAACGGGTGGTGCCGTCTTCGTTATGCTGACTATATCGGGTGTTAATGTTTATGTTGGCTTGATTGTTGCTTTCCTTGCGGGATGTGCCGCCGGACTTGCCACGGGTCTTTTCCATACCAAATTCGGAATACCCGCGATCCTGGCCGGTATTTTAACCCAGCTGGGGCTCTATTCCATAAACCTGGCCATTATGGCGGGAAAAGCAAATACGCCGATTAACTGGAGAAACTATGACTTGATTGTTTCCTCACTTACATCTTCGCTTCCGAGAACGATTATTATTTCCGTAATTTTTGTTGCGGCAATAATTGCTATTTTATATTGGTTGTTCGGGACGGAAATGGGACATTCACTTCGTGCTACGGGATGTAATGAAGCAATGGCAAGAGCAAACGGCATTAACACTGATACAAGAAAAATAATCGGACTTGTTTTGTCAAACGGAATAGTTGCGCTTTCCGGAGCTTTAATTTCTCAATTTTCCGGCAGTGCGGACGTAAACATGGGACGCGGAGCCATTGTTATCGGTCTTGCATCGGTTATTATCGGTGAAGTAATATTCTCAAAAATATTTGTTAACTTTGCCTTAAGACTGGTAGCGGTAGTTATCGGTTCAATAATTTACTATGTTGTTATTTCCGTTGTACTTAAATTCGGTTTGGATGCTAACTATCTTAAGCTCCTTACCGCTTTGCTTGTTGCTATTTTCCTTGGTATTCCTTATTGGAAATCAAAGATTGCTCCAAAGCTTGCAAAAAGCAAAGGAGGTGCTAAGTAATGTTAGAAATCAAAGATTTATATAAAACATTCAACCCGGGCACCATTAACGAAAAGAAAGCTCTTACGGGCATCAATTTGACACTTAATGACGGCGATTTTGTTACGGTTATCGGTGGTAACGGCGCAGGTAAATCAACGCTCCTTAATATGATTACCGGCGTATATCCTTGCGATAGCGGAACGATCAAAGTCGATGGTGAAGATATAACAAGTTTGCCTGAATTTAAGCGTGCAAAGTATTTCGGTCGTGTTTTCCAGGATCCTATGACCGGAACCGCAGCGGATATGCAGATTGAAGAAAATCTTGCCTTGGCGGCTCGCCGCGGAAAGGCACGTACACTCAGACCGGGTATTTCTCATAGTGAGAGAGCCAAGTTTAAAGAGCTTCTTAAAAAACTCGATTTGGGTCTTGATACACGTATGACTTCAAAAGTCGGTTTGTTATCCGGAGGACAACGCCAGGCTGTAACTCTTCTTATGGCAACAATGGCAAATCCAAAGCTTTTGCTTTTGGATGAGCATACGGCGGCTCTCGATCCTCAAACTGCCGCAAAGGTGCTAAACTTAACAACCGAGCTTGTAGAAGAAGGCAATATTACAACACTTATGATTACTCATAATATGAAGGATGCAATCCGTCTCGGAAACAGACTTATTATGATGAACAACGGTAAAATCGTTTTTGATATTGCCGGAGAAGAAAAGAAAAAATTGGAAGTACAGGATTTGCTTGATTTATTTGCAAAAGTCAGTGATGGTGAATTCGCAAATGACAGAATGATGCTTTCATAAATTATTTTAATGATATTTAAAGATAATCACCGAAATGTCGCAGTGTCGGCTTTCGGTGATTTTATTTTCGGATATCTTGTAAATAGCCCTTTCTTATGGTAAAATGATATATCGAATGCGATTCGTGTAATTTTTATTGCAAACAAATAAACTTGGGGATTTGTAAAGGAGGAGCACATGAAGGGCAGAAGAACAACAGATTTCGGTGAAGTTTTAATAGATTCCAACGTTATTGCCAAATACGCAGGTCTTACGGCACTTGAAAGTACAGGTATCGTAGGCATGGCTGCTGTCAGCATGACGGACGGTATTGTTAAATTACTTAAAAGAGAAAACCTTACAAAGGGTGTTAACGTTTCTTTTGACGAAAACAACCATATCATAATAGATTTTCATGTTATCGTTTCTTACGGTATCAATATTCCTGCGGTTGCGGGCAATCTTATTTCAACGGTTAAATATCAGGTTGAAGAAGTTACAGGCATGAAAATATCCAAAATCAACATTTTTGTTGAGGGAGTTAGGGTTATAGACTAGGAGGAAATTTAAGTGGGAACTAACAATATGGAGGCTGCTTTATTACAGAAAATGTTTTTGGCCGCAGCAGCCAGACTTAATGCGAAAAAAGAGTGGATAAACGAGCTTAACGTTTTCCCGGTTCCTGATGGTGATACAGGTACAAATATGACAATGACAATAATGTCGGCAGCCGATGAGGTTAAAAAGCTTGCCGATGTTAATATTGATAGCCTTGCAAAAACCATTTCTTCGGGTACTTTACGCGGCGCCAGAGGAAATTCGGGTGTGATTCTATCTCAGCTTTGCAGAGGCTTCACAAGAGAAATTGCTGAACACGGCAAAATCAACAAACCTATTTTGGCCGCTGCTTGTCAGCGTGCTGTGGAAACAGCATACAAAGCTGTAATGAAACCAAAAGAAGGTACGATTTTAACCGTTGCAAAAGGTGTTGCGGATAAAGCAATGGAGATTTGCAAATCCGAATGCACTATACCTGAAATGTTTGCACAGGTTTTGGAACATGGAGATTATGTTCTTTCAAAAACACCGGATATGTTACCTGTCCTTAAACAGGCCGGCGTTGTGGATTCAGGCGGACAAGGCCTTATGGAGGTCTTAAAAGGTGCATACGATGCCTTGGTTGGAAACAGCGTTGATTACGAAATTATCGAACCTTCAGCTGAAGGCGGTGCTGCAGCATCCTTTAATATAAGCACGGAAAATATCGATACATCCGATATTAAATTCGGATATTGTACCGAATTTATAATTCTTCTTGAAAAGCAGTTTACCGATGATGATGAACTTGAATTTAAAAAGTTTTTGATGTCAATCGGTGACTCTTTGGTTTGTGTTCCGGATGATGAAATCGTAAAGATTCACGTTCATACGAACGATCCGGGTCTTGCTATTCAAAGAGCTTTGACTTACGGTCAGCTTACAAAACTTAAAATCGATAATATGCGTCTCGAGCATAAAGAAAAACTCTTTAATGAGGCTCAAAAGGCAGAGGCCGCAAAAGAAGAAGAACAATTAAGAAGCGAAATGGAAGCCGGTGCTTCGGCAAGCGATGACGGATTCGAAATAAACGATGACGGAGAGCGCAAAGCCGCAGGTTTTGTAACCGTTTCCATGGGTGAAGGCTTGGATGAAATATTCAAAAGCCTTGGCGTTGATTATATTATCTCCGGCGGTCAGACAAATAACCCAAGTACGGAAGATATGTTAAATGCAATTGCAAAGGTTAACGCCGACACAATTTATATCTTCCCTAATAACAGCAATATTATTTTGGCCGCAAATCAGGCAAAAGAGTTAACAGATGATAAAGAAATCGCCGTAGTTCCTTCAAAAACAGTACCTCAGGGTATTGCGGCATTGATTGAATTTATCGATGGAAAATCAACGGAAGATAATTTGGCACGTATGACCGAAGCCATGGCCAATGTTAAATCCGGCTCGGTAACATATGCAGTTCGCGATACCGTCATTGATGATAAAGAAATAAAAGAAAACGATATTATGGGTATCGGCGATGCCGGAATCATTTCTGTGGGCAAAGATATTAAAGAGACAACTCTTGATATGATTTCTCATCTTGTGGATGATGACAGCGAATTAATCAGCATTTATTTTGGTGAGGATGTTAACGAGGATACGGCTAACGAACTTGGAGATGCAATAAGTGCACAATTCCCGGATGTTGATGTAGAAGTTAATCCGGGCGGACAGCCAATATATTACTATCTTATTTCTGTAGAATAAGTAACGACTTAAAAGTCTTAAATTGTTTGATACAATTCGACAATTTAAGACTTTTTGTGAATGTGGTGTTTTATGAAATTAACTAATTTAAAAGGTGTGGGAGAAAAGACAGAACAATACTTTTCAAAATTGGGTGTGAATTCCGTTGAAGATCTTCTTGAATTCTATCCCAGAGACTATGAGCAGTTTTTCGAACCCGTAAGTATTCCTCTTGCAAAAGAAAAGAACTTTGCGGCCATTTCCGGTGTGGTTATGGAAAATCCTTTTGTTAACAAAAAAGGAAAGATTACAATCGTATCCGCATATATAGCGGACGAATCGGGACAAAAAATAAAAGCTACTTGGTTTAATATGCCATATATTTCGAGCCAGTTAAAAAGAGGAACAAAGCTTGTTTTCAGAGGAAAAATCGGCCACAAATACAATGCTTCAAGCTTAGAACAGCCAAAAGTTTACAGTCCGGAAAAATATAAAGAACTGTTATTGACACTTCAGCCCATTTACCATTTAACCAAAGGTCTTTCAAACAATGCTGTTATTTCGGCCATGAAGGAGGCTTGCTTTTTTGCGGGAAAAGAAGAAGATTTTATACCTGCCGAGATAGCAAAAAAGTATTCTTTGTGTGACAGAAAAAGTATGATTATGGGACTGCATTTTCCTCTTAACAAAGAAGAATATATAAAAGCAAGAAAACGGGCGGCTTTTGAGGAAATATTCGTATTTTTGCTCACGTTAAAGCAATTGAATATAAACAATAACAAGCAAAAAAGCCCTTATGATATTAAAAAATCAAGCAAAACGGATGAGTTTTTAAACAATCTTCCTTTTGAGCTTACAAATGCGCAAAAAAACGCTTTCCAAGAAATCAGAAATGATTTTGAAAGCGGATTTGTTATGTCTCGATTGGTGCAAGGTGATGTTGGCTCGGGTAAAACAATTATCGCACTTCTTGCAATGTTGGATGTTGCATATTCGGGCTATCAAAGCGCATTAATGGTGCCGACGGAAGTATTGGCCGTGCAACATTACGAGACGATTCTTGAACTTTTTAGGGAACAGGGAATCAATCTAAAAGTTTCTTTACTTACCGGCTCCATGACAGCGGCCGAAAAAAAGAAAGAATACGAAAAAATCAAGTCCGGTGAAGTAAGTATAATTGTGGGAACACACGCTTTGATACAAGAAAAAGTCGAATATAACAATCTTGCTTTTGTCATAACGGATGAACAGCATCGTTTTGGTGTAAAACAACGCGAAAGTCTTCAAAACAAAGGCTCTTTGCCCCATGTTTTGGTTATGAGCGCAACACCTATTCCAAGGACTCTTGCAATTATTTTATACGGAGATTTGGACATATCGGTTATTAACGAATTGCCTGCCGAACGTTTGCCTATTAAAAACTGTGTTGTGGGCAAAGATTACAGACTACGAGCATATAAATTTATAACAGATCAGGTTAAAATGGGTCATCAGGCTTATGTGATTTGTCCAATGGTCGAATATACGGAAGGCGTGGATGCCGAAAATGTTGTGGAATATGCGGAAAAATTAAAGACAAATCTTCCGGAGGGTATTTCCGTTAAATATCTTCACGGTAAAATGAAAGCCGCCGAAAAAAACGAAATCATGGATGAATTTTCAAAAGGCAATCTGGATGTATTGGTTTCAACCACTGTTATTGAAGTTGGCGTAAACGTTAAAAACGCAACGGTAATGATGATAGAGGATGCGCAAAGATTCGGTCTTGCGGCACTTCATCAGCTCAGAGGTCGTGTGGGCCGCGGTGAGCATCAGTCTTATTGTATTATGATTGATACCAATGAAAGCGAAAACAAAGACGAAAGACTTGATGTTTTGAATAAGTCAAATGATGGTTTTTATATAGCATCCGAGGATTTAAAGCAAAGAGGTCCGGGAGATGTGCTGGGTATTCGTCAAAGCGGAGATATGCGTTTTAAGATTGCCGACATTTACAACGACAGTGCTCTTATTAAGGATGCAAAAGAAGCCGTGGATCTGATTTTGGACGGCTTTGTAAAGCTTGATGATAAAGAGAAAAAACTCTTGGACGAAAAATGTAAAAAAACCTCCGAAAGTTTGCTTTTATAGAGCAATTGTTTTAATCAAATAAATTAAGCAATAATTTGGATTTTGTTGTATAATGTTAGTTAATGTTTTGGAAATGTCGCCAAGGCGACTTTCGGTGATTTAAGAAAATCAATTAAGGACTTAAAAAGGGAGATTTATATGAATATAGTAGTATTACTTGGCGGAATCAGTACCGAAAGGGAAGTATCCATCAATTCCGGCGAAAAGGTCTCGAAGGCATTAAAAGCAAACGGACACAATGTTATTCCCGTTGATGTATTTTTGGGCTTTCCAAAGAAAAAGTCTTTCGACGTTGAGTGTGATATAGATGCGGAAATCAAAAGAATAAGAGAAGCATCGGATAAGGTCATGAAATCAGCTAAGACTCGTCCTAACTTTGTGGGTGAGCATGTTTTTGATATATGCAAAAAAGCGGATATTGTATTTATGGCTCTTCATGGTGAGAACGGTGAAAACGGCAAACTTCAGGCTTATCTCGATCTTGAAGGTGTTAAATATACAGGTACCGGATATTCCGGAAGTGCCGTTGCCATGGATAAATGGCTTTCAAAACTTTTGTTTATATCAAACAAAGTCAATACCGCAAGAGGTAAAGTGGCATTTAAAGACGGAAGAGTTCAATCCTTGGGTGAGGAACTTGAATTTCCGCTTGTTATTAAGCCTTGCTGCGGCGGATCCAGCGTTGGTGTAAGCATTGTAAAAAACAAAAAAGAATATAAAGAAGCTTTGGAGATGGCCTTCGAATACGAAGATAAGGTCGTTATAGAAGAATTTATTGCGGGTCAGGAATTCACATGCGCCGTTTTGGACGGTGAAGCTCTTCCGGTTGTTGAAATAATTCCAAAATCCGGCTGGTATGACTACAAAAACAAATATGTTGCCGGTGCAACAAAAGAAGTTTGTCCCGCAGAAATTCCGGATTATCTTACCAAAAAGATTCAGGATGCCGCTGTAAAAGTCGGCGTGGCTTTGGGACTTGATATTTACTACAGAGCGGATTTCAGGGTGGACGATAAAGGAGATGTTTATTGTTTGGAAGCAAATACTCTTCCGGGAATGACGAATACAAGCCTTATTCCGCAGGAAGCTGCTGCCGTAGGAATTGACTATAATTCTCTATGTGAGAGAATTATAGATATTTCTTTAAAGAAATATTCAAAATAAATTATGAATCACAAATCCTAATATGTAGGTGGAAAGATGAAAGAATTTACCGTAAAAGATATAATAAAAGTAATTAACGGAAAAGACTTCAATTGCGAATCCGTAATTGATAAAGAACTGACCGGAGTTCGCATTGACAGCAGAAAAATAGAAAAAGACAATGTTTTTATCGCTACCGTTGGCGAAAGAGTTGACGGTCACAGTTTTGTAAAAGAAGTTATTGAAGAAAAGGAAGCTGTATGTGCAATTACTCAAAAACAAATGCCGGATGCCGATTATCCTTATATTGTTGTTGAAGACAGCTTTTTGGCATTAAAACAAATTGCGGAATACTACCGTGGTTTAATTAAAGCAGAAATTGTGGGAATTACGGGAAGCGTCGGAAAAACCAGCACAAAAGAAGCGATATTTTCGGTTGTTAACGAAGCATTTAAAGCTACAAAAACCATCGGCAATTTAAATAATCAAGTGGGACTTCCTTTGTCTGTTCTTGAAATCAAAGAAGATACGGAAGTTGCCGTTATAGAAATGGGTATAAGCGAGTTCGGTGAAATGACGAATCTTGCCAAAATCGCAAGGCCCGACATACAAGTAATTACAAATATCGGCAATTGCCATCTTGAAGTATTGGGAGACAGAGACGGTGTCTTAAAAGCCAAAACCGAAGGCTTTCCTTATTTGCAAGAAGGCGCACCTATAATACTTAACGGTGACGATGATAAATTAATAACAATAAAAGACGTAAACGGAGTTAGACCATACTTTTACGGAATAAATGATGATTTTGCAATTTCGGCAAAAGATATTTCCTACGATATGGAATCCGTATCTTTTAAGATGTTAATTTCGGATGAAATTAAAGCTATGAAGGGCTTTGATAACAATTCTTCAAACAACTCCGAAGAGCTTGATGTTAATATCAACATTGGCGGAGAACACATGGTTTACAATGCAATGGCTGCTGCCGCCGTCGGTAAATGTCTCGGCATGTCTGATGAAGACATTGTAAAGGGGCTTTCAAAGCTTAAGACCATATCGGGAAGAAACAATATAATCAATACATCAAAATGGACAATTATTGATGATTGCTACAATGCAAATCCTATGTCAATGAAGGCTTCCGTAGACGTCCTTTCAAAGGCTAAGGGCAGAAGAGTGGCAATTCTCGGCGACATGTACGAACTTGGAAAAAACGAGAAGGAAATTCACAAAGAAATCGGAGAGTATTTATCGGGAAAAGTTGATGTGCTTATTTGTATCGGAAGCTTGGGTCGCGAAATATACAACGGTGCAATTCCCGAAATGGAAGATTTGAAAATGATCGGTTATTTCTTTGACACGGTGGAAGAAGCACTTGAAGAAGAAAAAGATCTTGATGATACAAAAGATTTAAAGGCGATTCACAAAAACATAATCGGTATTTTGAAGGAAAACGATACGGTGTTGGTAAAAGCTTCACACGGTTTGCATCTTGAAAAGATTGTTGAAGCTTTGAAATAATTATTTCAAATTATGAGGGTGTAAAAAGATTGAAAACTATTGAAAACGAGATTAATCAAAAATTGGAATATCCCATAACCAACCTTGGGGCAGTGGAAGATATAGTATTTTTCGATATTGAAACCACGGGCTTTTCCGCTTCCAATACAATAGTCTATCTTATTGGAGCTGTTTATTTTGAAAATGCAAAATGGCGCAGCATTCAATGGCTTGCCACAAAGCCGGATGACGAAACGGTGCTTCTTGCGACTTTCTTTAAGTTTTTGACAAGATTTAAGACGGTTGTTCACTTTAACGGACAGGGCTTTGATATTCCGTATTTGGAATCTAAATGCAGAACATATATGTTGCCTTATTCCTTTGCGGATTATAACAGCATTGATATTTATAAAGAAATTTACGGAATGAAAGACATTCTGAAAGTAGAGAACTTAAAGCAAAAAACCATAGAGAGTTTTTTGGGTATCTACAGAGAAGACAAATATAACGGCGGGGAATTAATAAGCATTTATTATGATTATGTAAAAACCAGCAAAAAAGACTTGGAAGCCTTACTTTTAAAGCACAATTTCGATGATATAGTCGGAATGCTTGATGTTCTTGCAATCCTTGCTTACAGCGATGTTTTTAAGGGGAAATTTAAGCTTAAAAAGGTATCCATTTCAAAGAATCCATCCGAAGATGTGCTTTTTAAAAAGATAGCCACTTTTGAAATAGAGCTCAAAACACCTTTGAAGAGAAGAATAACATATGGTTTCGGACCTTTTTATTTTTCCATGTTTGAAAACAGTTGTATCATAAAATCTCTTATTTACACGGATGAGCTTAAATTCTTTTATCCTAATTACAAGGATTATTATTATCTTCCGGAAGAAGATGTTTCCATGCATAAGAGCGTTGCTTTTTATGTTGATAAAAAATTCAGGGTTAAGGCGAAAGCAGCCAATTGCTACAGCAAAAAGACCGGTAGATTTTTGCCTCAATATGAAGAGGTGGTAACACCATATTTTAAGGTAAATTATGAGGATAAAGAAACATATTTTGAGGTTACCGAGGAATTTTTAAAAGACGAAACATTGGTTAAAAACTATATTTTGCATTTATTAAAATATTTAAAAAATAAAAAGAAAGCTTGATTTATTGTATAAGTTTTAGTACAATCTATGTGTTGTATCGAAACTTATACAATTTTTTTGATTTTTTTAGCAAAAACATTATTTAAAATTTATTGGAATAGTCAGCTGAATTATTGAAAATAATTGTAAATTTTAATATTCGGTACTATAATTGTATACAAAGAGCATACAATTAAAATGTTAATGTTCAAATACGAAGAAAGGAAAGAGGGGTTAATTGTATGGCAGTTTTAACTTTTAAAGGTGGCGTGCATCCGCATAATGACGGAAAATCGCTGTCTAAGTCCAAACCTGTTACAACTTACATGCCTAAAGGCAATGCCGTTTATCCGATATCGCAGCATATTGGTGCACCGGCCAATCCTATAGTAAATGTAGGTGATAGAGTTTTGGCGGGCCAGAAAATCGCCGAAGCAGGCGGATTTGTTTCGGCCAATATCCATTCAGCCGTTTCAGGTACGGTAAAGGCCATAGAACCGAGACGTGTGGCGAACGGTAACATTGTAAAATCCATTGTTATCGAAAACGACGGACAGTTTGAAAAAGCCGATCCGATTCCGGTTAAACCTTTATCGGAATTATCCAGAGAAGAAATCATCGAAATAGTGAAGGAAGCAGGTGTCGTAGGCCTTGGTGGCGCTACATTCCCGACACATGTTAAGCTTTCTCCGAAAGATCCGGATAAAATCGAATATATCATTGTTAACGGTGCGGAATGCGAGCCATATCTTACAAGCGATTACCGCAGAATGATGGAAGAGCCGGAAAAAATCGTTGAAGGCTTAAAAATCGTATTATCTTTGTTTGACAATGCAAAAGGTATTATTGCGATTGAGTCAAATAAACTCGATGCAGCCGCAAAAATGAAAGATTTGGTTAAAGACGAACCAAAGATTGAAGTTAAGGTGGTTTATGTTAAATACCCTCAAGGCGGTGAGCGTCAGCTTATTTATGCAACAACGAAAAGAGCTATCAATTCTTCTATGTTGCCGGCAGATGCGGGCTGTATAGTTGATAACATCGATACGATTTACGCTATCAGAAATGCCGTTATAGAAGGACATCCTTTGCTCGGAACAATATTTACCGTTACGGGCGATGCGGTTAAAGAGCCTCAAAACTTCAGAATCTTATTCGGTACCGATACCAATGAGCTTATTGAAGCAGCCGGCGGATTTGTATCAAATCCGGAAAAAATTATTTCCGGCGGACCTATGATGGGTTTTTCAATGTTTACAACGGACGTTCCGGTTATCAAAGGTAACAGTTCCGTTCTTGCTTTTCTTAAAGATGCTGTTTCAAACAGTGTTCAGACAAACTGTATTAATTGCGGTAAGTGCGTTGGCGTCTGTCCTGAGCAACTTATTCCTTCAAAACTCGCCAAGTTATCCGATATTGATGATTTGGAAGGCTTTGCTGCACTTCATGGTACGGAATGTATCGAATGCGGATGTTGCTCATACATTTGTCCGGCCAAACGCGATCTTGCGCAATCTATAAAATCAATGAAAAAGGCTGTTATTGCCAGTCGTAAAAAATAATAGAGGAGGAAAATATGCAAACATTAAACGTGTCATCGAATCCACATATGCGTAGTAATTTTTCAACCTCTACAATTATGTTGGACGTAATAATAGCATTGATACCGGCTTCGATTGTCGGCATATATAATTTCGGAATCAGAGCTTTGTTTATAATTGCAGCCTGTATTATAGCCTGTGTTTTATCAGAGCTGATTTTCGAAAAAATAATGAAACAAAAAAATACAATCGGCGATTTATCTGCCGTTGTAACAGGTCTTATCCTTGCACTTAACCTTTCGGTTAATGTTCCGATTTGGCAGTGTGTTGCGGGTTCTATCTTTGCAATGATTATCGTTAAAGCACTTTTCGGTGGTCTCGGTCAGAACTTTATCAACCCTGCTTTGGCAGCTCGTGCTTTTATGGTACTTGCTTTTGCCGGACCTATGACAAACTTTGTAACGGATACATTTACGGGAGCTACACCTCTTACGCTTGTTAAAAATGCAGG
>CACZQX010000160.1 GCA_902783445.1 uncultured Lachnospiraceae bacterium | reverse complement strand
TTTGATGAGTTTGAAACAATCAGACTTTTGGACAAAGAAGGATTGACACAGGAGCAATGCGCCGAAAAAATGGGTGTTGCCAGAACAACGGTAACCGCAATGTATGACAGCGCAAGAAAAAAGATTGCAAAGGTACTTGTAGAAGGCAGGAGTCTTATTATTTCCGGCGGTAATGTGAAGTTTGATATTTCACAAAAATCATTTTTGAAAAATTTGAAAGAAAAAGGAGATAAGACAATGAGAATTGCGGTAACATATGAAAATGGCGAAATCTTTCAGCATTTCGGACACACCGAAAAATTTAAAGTATATGATGTGGAAAACGGAAAAGTTGTAAACGAGGAAATAGTAGATACAAATGGACAGGGCCACGGAGCGCTTGCGGGATTCCTTTTCGGCGGCAAGGTTGATACTCTTATTTGCGGCGGAATCGGCGGAGGAGCTCAGGCAGCATTGAGAGATGCCGGAATCAGGCTTTACGGCGGAGTTTCGGGAAGCGCAGATATGGCGGTTAATGCTCTTTTAACAGGAAAACTTGATTACAATCCGAATGTAATGTGCAATCACCACGGCGAAGGTCATACATGCGGAGACCATCATGATGATTCACACAGCTGCGGAAGCCACTGCGGACATTAATTTATGAAATAAAAGGCCTTTAAAGGTCTTTTATTTTTTTTTGCTTTTTGTTTATAAACTGCTTATAATATAAGCAGTGGAGTTGTATTGGGGTGTCGGACTTAATGTTTGACAATAGTTATTATTGTTTTGGGGGGGGAATTATGAAGAAAAAAAGAAAAGTCTTTAAAATCATCCTTACTGTAGTTATTGCTTTCGTTGCGTTTATTGCTGCTTGTTTAATTGTATTTACCGCAGCCGAGTACAGGCCCGCGGATGAAGAAAGCATTGAAATCAAAACTGCATCGCAAACTTCTTTAAAAACAGCCCTTCCAACCGATGAAGAATTGACAATCCTTTCCTGGAACATAGGATATTGCGGTCTTTCGGATGACGCCGATTTCTTTATGGATGCCGGAAACGGTGTTTATGCAAAAGATGAGGCTACGGTAAATAATAATCTTGAAAATATCGAAAGCATTATCGCTAAGCAAGATGCTGATGTTATATTGATTCAAGAAATAGATTTGGATTCCACAAGGTCATATCATGTGAACCAAATAGAGGATTTTACGGAAAATGCTTTTACGGATTATGCATCAACTTTTGCCTATAATTTTAAGGTTTTGTGGATGCCTTTTCCAATCCCTCCGTATGGACATATTCAGTCAGGCATTCTTACTCTAACGAATGTGCAACCGACAGAAGCAACAAGAATTCAGCTTCCTTGCCCTTTTTCTTGGCCGTATCGCATACTTCAACTAAAACGTTGTTTGGATGTGGAACGTATACCTGTTGAAAACAGCGATAAAGAACTGGTACTCATTAATCTTCATCTTGAAGCTTATGACGAGGGCGAAGGTAAGATTGAACAAACTAAGATGCTTGCCGAGATTATGCAGGCTGAGTATGAAAAAGGCAATTATGTTATTGCGGGCGGTGATTATAACCAAAGTTTTTCGGGAACCGATACAAGTATGTATCCGGTAGAGAGTGAAGAGTATTTGCAATGCGGTATTTTGGATGAAAGCGTGTTTAGCACAAACTTCAGCTTCTATATGGATAATACGCTTCCAAGCTGCAGATCTTTGGACAGAGCATATGATAAAACGGATGAGAACTTTCAGTATTATTTAATTGACGGCTTCATTGTTTCGGACAATGTTGAAGTCAAGAATATGGAAACAATGGATTACGGTTTCCAATACAGCGATCACAATCCGGTTAAAATGTCAGTTCGTCTTAAATAGACGAACTGATTTTTTTTAAAATTTCTTGAAACACTTTTCATATTATGCGACACTATTATTATGAAATCGATTTAAAAGGGATGGAAACATCCTAAGTAAGGGAGTACTGCATGCAAGTAAACACAGAGCTGGTCCGTAGAGCAAAGAACGGAGATACACAGGCTTTCGGGCAACTTTATGAGCTCATTTATAAAGAACTTTGTAAATATGCCTTTTACTGTTTGGGCAATGATGAAGATGTTAAAGACGTGGTAAGCGAGACGGTTTTGGATGCCTTTAGATCGATAAAAAGTCTTAAAAACCCAAATGCTTTCGGTGCCTGGATGTTTAGAATATTATCGGCAAAATGCAAAAGAAAGCTTGCTTCTTACGTTGATAAGACATTGGAATTTAACGAAGCTTTTGATTTACAGGCTTCGCCCGTCCGACAAGATCCGGCAAATGAGGTCGTGAATGACGTGGCATTGGAAAGAGCCTTTAAGGCTTTGAACCCAATTGACAGACAAATTGTTTCCATGTCAACATTTGCGGGATTTAACAGTAAAGAAATAGGCGAACTTCTGGGAATGAATAAGAATACCGTAAGAACAAGGCTTTCCAGGGCACTTGAGTCTATGAGGACTTACTTGAGATAGCTTTTGACAAAAAAAGCAAAGCGGGTTTTTATTCACAACAAGAGGCAATCGGATTAAGCAATCGGAGATTTATTATGGGAAGAGAAGATTTTACAAACGAAGAAAGAGAAATGATTGATAAAATAAGGCAATCGTCTTCAAATTACAAAGTTCCAAAAGAATTAGAAGCTGAAAACATTGTAAATATGTTAAACGCAAAGGGGAATAATATGGAATACGTAAAATATGACAATAACAGGGGCAAAAAGCCTTACAAGAAATTTATACCTATTATAGCTTTGGGAGCAGCGGTTGCGGTTGCAATGATTGCGGTTTTCGCAATACCACATAGAAATGCTTATCAAAGAGTAATTCCGTCACTTGGCATAAATCAGCCTGCCATGACACTTGCATATGCAGCGGATTATAAAGAAATAAGAGATGTTTTGAATGCTGCAAATATGATTAGGGGCGATAAAGGTTCTTACATCGACGGCGGCGAATGGCTCGAAGATTTTGCACCGAACGGTTCGGAAAAAGGTGATGTGGCTCAAGCAGACGGCGCTATGGCAGAGGATGCCGAAGCAAGCACAAATCCGTCAGACTCCGGAAATGACTCGGATAAAGATTATTCCGATACAAACGAGCAGGTTGAAGGCGTGCATGAAGCGGATGTTGTAAAAACAGACGGCAGATACATATACTCAACAAACGGTCTTGAAAACGGCATTAAAATCGTTGACACAAAGACAGAAAAGCTTGTGGCTACAATCAGTATTAGTGATTGGGATGAGGAAAATTTAAGCTCTGATTTTGAAATGTACTACAGCGATGACAAACTTATAATTGTTGCCACAAAATACAGCGATTACTATAGCATGCAATACGGCTATGAAGACGAGACTTGCGTGGCATATGTTTTCGATGTGTCTGACAGAAGCAATCCTAAACTTGATGGCTCAAGCAGCATATCAGGATATTATGTAAACTCGCGTTTGGTAGGCGACACACTTTATTTATTTAGTAAATATGCGATTTACGACTATGAAAGCAATGACTGTGTTCCTTGCGCAAACGGAAAGAGCGTTGATGCAAATGATGTTTGCTACCTTACATATATTGATTCTTGCAATTATTTGAATGTTGCATCCATAAACATTAAGGATCCGGGAAATATTGTTGATAATATGTCATTCCTCGGAGAATATAACGATTTGTATGTAAGCGAAAACAGCATATATGTTGCAACTTACGGTGATGAATATTTCTACGACAAAGACATTACACAGATTATCAAGATTAACTACTACGACGGCCTTTTGGAAGGGGTTGCAACGGTTAATGTTGAAGGATATGTAAAGAACCAGTTCAACTTTGATGAAAAAGACGGCAATTTACGTCTTGTTGCGGATGTAATGGATTACAATACATGGCAAGATACATCAAGCGTATACGTTTTGGATGAGGGGTTAAACCTTATAGGTCGTTTGGATGGCGTATCACCGGGCGAGCAAGTTAAATCCACAAGATTTATGGGAGATATGTGTTATTTTGTAACGTTCGAAAACACGGATCCGCTCTTTGCGGTTGATTTATCCAATCCAACGAATCCGACATTAATCGGAGAGCTTAAGATTACGGGATTTTCGGATTATCTTCATCCTTGGTCGGATAATCTTCTTCTGGGAATAGGTTATGAAATTGACCCGGACTCACCGCTTGATACAATCGGCATTAAACTGACGATGTTTGACATTTCGGATCCGACTAACATTAAAGTGAAGGATTCTACGGTTATTAAGGATTACACGGAAGGATATTTCGGAAACAATCACAAGAGCGTTATGATCGACCCGGAAAAGGGCTTGATTGGCTTTGTGGCTAAGGGTTCGGAATTTTTAAGAAAAGATAAATACTACTATGAAGAGGATTATGATTACGACTATGA
>CACZQX010000159.1 GCA_902783445.1 uncultured Lachnospiraceae bacterium | reverse complement strand
AAAAATAGCCATAACCACGCAGGTTGCGCGATTTATCGGATTATCCGTTTTTACGATTTCGAATATGCAGACTATTACGCCCGCAACGGATAGAACATTCGAAAACCAGATAATATAAGAACCGCTAAGCAAAGGATCTGTAATTCCAAAAACCTGTACAATGCCATAAACCAATATGGCTGTAATAATCAAATTTCTGATAATATGCATTGCCATAGTCCTTTTTCCGGATGTGAATCCCATCAAATATTGGGCAACACATATCGGAATAAGCAAGGTTGCAAGGGTATTGTATATCATTGAAAATCCGGGGTTGTTGGTTATCAAAGTAGAAAACTCGGGACTGTTAAGTATCGAAAAAGAGGTTACTACAATCATAATACAACCATAAATTACGGAATTTCCGGAAAACATTTTTCTTAGTCTCAAAAGAAAATACACCGTTACAAGCAAAACGGAAAAAGCAACGGATACAAAGCCTATAACAACCTTAGGCGCGTTATTTACAAACATTCTCAGCAAAAGATCGTATTTATCGATATTACAAAGAGTATTCATAAAGCTTGAATATACCTCTTTGTAGTTTTTTAACCCATAAGGGTTCTCCAATATTATTTTGATATCGTCATCTGGAGTTACTTCCCGATCCAAAGTGGTTCCAATCCAGCCTACACCGCCTGATTGAAAGCCCTTTATATTTTGCTCCGGATAGCCGTACTTCAATATTTCCTCACCGTTTACATAAATTTTTGCGCGAATATATAAATCCATTGCAAAAATTCTTGTATTCTCGTGAACAGTTTGCTTGAAATGGCCGTTTAATTCAAGCTTTTCCACTTCTCTTGCATTAACCAAAGTCTCATAGTCAAACTTTTCTTCCGAAAGGCCGTCTGTGCTGTAAGTCCCATCAAAAACAAGCCTGTCAACCTGATTTGGAGCATTATACCCCTTTGGCATAAAGCACAAAGCTATAATGGCTATAACAACCAAAATAAGAACTATATAATAGGGGAGAACCATAATTATTTTCTTGTTTTCTTGCATTTTACACTTCCCTCATTTAATACCGCAATCTCTGATTGTGGGGCCCCTTATCTTAGAGTTCTTAGCTACTTTTTAGCCACAAACAGTGTTCCCACGGCCTTGCCTTCAACTATATCATATAGTTTTTCAGGATATTTACCGTTGGAAATAACCATATTAATTCCCTTATTCATTGCAATTTCCGCAGCATTAAGCTTGGTTATCATGCCACCTGTACCGCGGTTTGAGCCTGCTCCGCTTGCAAGATCTCTTATTTCGTCATCCAAAACACGCACTTCTCTTATAAGTCTTGCATCGGGATTTTTGGCCGGATTATCCTCATAAAGTCCGTCAATATCGCTTAAAAGAACCAAAATATCCGCCTCACAAAGAACGGCAACGATTGCAGATAAAGTATCGTTATCACCGAAAATTTTGTGAGGATTTTCAATTTCTTCGTAAGATACCGTATCGTTTTCATTAACGATAGGAATTATTTTTTGTTCCAAAAGTGCCTCAAGGGTATTGATGATATTTTCTTTGGTGTGAGTATTTTCGATATCTTCACCCGTAAGCAAAATCTGGCCTACGATTTTACCGTATTCTCCAAAGAATTTATCATATAAATGCATAAGTTCACACTGTCCCACGGCAGCGGTAGCCTGCTTAAGTCTTAACTCTTCCGGACGTTTTTCAAGCTTCATTTTGCACTGTCCCACAGCAATGGCACCGGAGGAAACAAGCACAACATCATAGCCCATATTTTGAAGCTCCGACAAAGTCCTTGCAAGCATATCGATGCTTCTTAAATTTGGTTCTCCGTTTTCGTGAGTAAGTGTACTTGTTCCGACTTTTACAACTATTCTTTTCATTTTTGATTCCTTTTCTGATTAACTAACTCTATTATAATAAAACTTTGTTTGATAACACAACTATTCAAGTTCAAAGGCGCCCGTGTAAAGCTGATAATACACGCCCTTCTTTTCGATAAGTCTGTCGTGAGTTCCTCTTTCTATAATTTTACCATGGTCAAGCACCATTATGACATCCGAATTTCTAACCGTCGAAAGACGATGTGCAATAACAAATACGGTTCTGCCTTTCATTATAGAATCCATACCCGCCTGAACCAAAGCCTCTGTACGAGTATCAATTGATGATGTGGCCTCATCCAAAATCATAACCGGTGGGTCCGCAACCGCTGCCCTGGCAATGGATATAAGCTGACGCTGGCCTTGAGAAAGACCGCTGCCGTCACCTTCCAAAACCGTATCGTATCCGTATGGAAGCATTTTTATAAAGCTATCCGCATTGGCAAGTTTTGCGGCTTCTATACATTCCTCATCCGTGGCATTAAGCCTTCCGTATCTGATGTTTTCCATAACCGTTCCCGTAAAGAGATTTACATCCTGCAAAACGATTCCCATGGAATGGCGAAGATCCGCCTTTTT
>CACZQX010000158.1 GCA_902783445.1 uncultured Lachnospiraceae bacterium | reverse complement strand
GGAAATAAGCTTAACAGCATAATTAATGAAATGCTGGAGCAAAAAGAAAAGTATCAATATTCGAAGCTTGGAGTGTCTTTGAGTTTGCTTCATTTGCCCAATAACACGGATGACGATGACAGCTATTACTGTTCTCAGTTTGTTGCGGCGGTGCTTAAAGAATCGGGCTGTGTTGATATAAAGACCAAGCCTGCGGATTGTTTGCCAAACGTTCTCCTTAAGGAACTTGAAGACAGCGGACAAATCGTAAGAGTCGAAGATGAGGCGGAGCTTGTTAATCCCGCAGAAAAAGCAATCGGAAAAACAAGAGAGGGCCTTTCAAGCGGCTATAATAAACTGTCGGATGCTTTGGAAGGCAGCGGAGCCGATAAAAAGCTGGATCCACTTTACGGCAATATGGTCGTTAAGTTGAATGTGGCCGAAAAAGCCACCCGCGATGCACCGGAGAAGTTAGCAAAACTAACAGGCGGGCTTTTAAAACAAGGCAGTGAAAAGCTGCTTGAGCTTGGAGAAGCGGCAAAAGGCTTGCTTAGAGGTGACTATCCGAAGCAGACCAAGAAGTCAAAGAAAGCTAAGACGGCGAAAAAAATTAATAAGAAGAAATAAAAAATCTGGACTTGCAATAATCTAAAATGATATAATATTTACAGTGATAGTTTTATATAAATATAAACAAATATCACAAATATTTCTTTAAGGGGGACAAAAAATGGTTAGAACTTTAAAAGTTTCACACAAAAAGCTACTTGCGTTTTTTATAGCTTTCGCAGTTGCGTTACTCACCATAGGGGGGGGTGCTGCCTAGTATTGCTAAGGCAGGTACGGCCGGAGATATTTCTGATGTTGAAATTACGCTTGGTACTATGCCTGAGGTTGGAAAAACAGCAGGAAGCGTAATGGAGGATGGAAGTATCTCATTTGTTACTAAGGGAACAGAAGCTATTGAAGATGATGATAGCGTAGTAAAGGCTGTTCTCGCAATGGATGAGGAAGGTGATTATAATCTAATGCAGGCTAATGATGTATTTGAAAAAGATGGCAGATACATGCTTAAGATTGGATTGACACCTGAAGATGCAGCAAAAATTTCTAGTGATCCGAGTGTAACAATAAACGGTTTGGATGGAGCATACTGGGATGAGGATGAACAACAGTTTATAAAGGAAATTAGGTTCAGCACCGTAAACTATAATTCTGATGGTGGAACTGCAGTTGCTTCGGAGTCGGTTATCATGGGAACATTATTTACAGAACCTGCAAATCCTACAAAAGAGGGTTATGAGTTCCGCGGCTGGTGGTTTGATGATAAATCAGCACCGGATCGTCAAGGTTGGTATGTGTTTATTTATGAACCTGAAAATCTTGCTGAAATAACTTTAACCGCAAAATGGGCAAAAGTGATTGATGATGTTGTATTAGACGGGGATAATCAAACATTCTATTTGGAATCCGGTAATGATGTTTCAATTAGATGGAATATGAATTATAATGATTTCTTCTTTTTGGAGCTGCTAAACACTTCAACAGGTGAATATGTATATCCTAAAGAAGGAGTAGACTACGAGGTTAAAGAAGGAAGTACTATTGTTACTTTTACCAATAGCTTCTTAAAAACTTTAGAAGCCGGCAAATATGAAGTAAAAGCATGGTTTAATGACGCTAATGACAATGTATCTGTTGCAACAGCAACATTAACAGTAAATGAAGGCGCAGCTCCTGCAACAACACCTCAAACCGGCGACAATGCAAACATTGCAGCATTTGTATCAATCGGTCTTGTTGCAATCGCAGGAATTGCAACTGTTGTATTTGTAAAAAGAAGAGTTAATGAATAATAAAGATATCTATAAGATTTAAATTTATATTTATAAGATTTAAGGGCGACACCGTGAGGTGCCGCCCTTTAGTGTTATACAAATTGTTCCTTTACCATTGTAATTTGTATCCACATAACCTAAAATATCATTAATTATTGATAAAGCGAGGATGGAATATGGCTATCGAAAAAGCAAAAGAGTATCTTAAAAAATATGGTCTTGAGGACAAGGTAATGGAATTTGACGTTTCTTCCGCAACTGTTGAGCTTGCGGCACAAGCACTTGGTTGCGAAGGGAAGCGCATTGCAAAATCTCTGTCTTTTATGCTTGATGATAAGGCGATACTTGTAGTTTCAGCCGGAGATGCAAAGGTAGATAATGCAAAATACAAAGCAAGATTCGGAGCAAAGGCCAAAATGCTTTCTCCCGAACAGTGTGAAAACATGGTGGGGCACGCAGTCGGCGGAGTTTGTCCTTTTGGCATCAATGATGATGTTAAGGTTTATTTGGATGAATCTTTAAAAAGATTTGAAACGGTTTATCCGGCTTGCGGTTCATCAAACAGCGCAATAGAGCTAACACCCGCAAAACTTGAAGAGGTGTCGGAATGTGAAGGCTGGGTGGACGTTTGCAAAAATTGGGAGTAAAGAAATAAAATTTGATAAAGCCGTACGGCGAAGTTTATAATTAAGTTATAAAATTTAGCCGAACGGCTTAATTTTTGACTTGCACACTATGTCAATAAAATTTGACAAAACACTAAATCTTGTATAATAT
>CACZQX010000157.1 GCA_902783445.1 uncultured Lachnospiraceae bacterium | reverse complement strand
CTTGTCAAAATCAGGCTCATCGCCTTTTTTCTTACAGCCTCTTGCGATTGCAACGGCTTCCAAGTTTTTAACCTTGTCGGATTCTTCTATCTCGTAACGTTTGGATAAAACTCCACTGTATTTATCGGTCAAAAGCTCTATTAATTCAAGGGCAAGTTCCGTGGTATTTAAAATTTCGTCCTTAATGGAACCGATAAATGCAAGTTTTAATCCTACGGATTTATCCTCGAATTTTGGCCATAAAATACCCGGTGTATCAAGAAGCTCAATGTCTTTTCCCAAGCGAATCCATTGTTTACCGCGAGTAACACCCGGTTTGTTGCCGGTCTTTGTTGCGCTTTTACCCGCATAGGCATTTATAAATGTCGATTTTCCCACATTCGGAATGCCCACAACCATGGCTCTAATGGGACGGTTTAAGATACCGCGTTTTCTGTCTCTCTCGATTTTTTCTTTACATGCTTCTTTAACCACAGCGTTAATCTGCTTGATTCCCTGACCTTTTTGAGAGTTTATTTTTACGCAAAATGCTCCCTTGGATTTGAAATATTCCATCCATTTATCCGTTACATAATCATCAGCAAGATCGGCCTTGTTTAAAAGTACCAGTCTGTATTTGTTTTTTGCAAGGTCGTCAATATCCGGATTGCGACTGGACAAAGGAAGCCTTGCATCCAATAGTTCTATTACTATATCGATAAGCTTGATATCTTCCTGCATCTGACGCTTTGCTTTTGTCATATGGCCCGGATACCATTGAATGTTCATTTTATTTTCACTCATGATTATAACCTCATATTAATTTACAAAACCAAAGTCTGAAATAGGAGAAATAACAAACCAGACTTTACCTATAATATCCTTTTTTGAAATAGGACCGATTTCCACATATCTGCTGTCAGTAGAGGAATTCCAATTATCACCGACCACGAAATACTCGTCTTTATCAAGAACAAGCTCGTTTTTCAAAATACCGTCGGTTACAATGTTGTCTTCGTTTTCGATTAAATCTTGTTCTTCGCCGTTTATATAGAGCTTTCCGTCTTTAATAACAATACTGTCACCGGGCAGGGCAACAACGCGCCTTGCAAGCACCGTTTCTTCGTCCCCTTGAAGAGTAAATGCTACAACATCTCCGCGTTTTGGCGACAAAATCTTATACGAAAGCTTATTTATAACAATATTGTTGTCGGCATTGATCATCGGTGACATTGCACTGCCCTTAACCGTTGCGGTATAAGCCATGCTTGTAATAAAAAGAATCACCAACATAACAACAACGACTATATCTATAATATATTTTAAAATCCTGTCCGAAAAATAATTTTCTTTGAAATTTGGTCTGTTTAAACTATCCATAATAATCCTTAATCTTGAATTCTTTGTATATTATATGTCAAATACGCGATTCTTTCAATCAAATATGGAAAATTAAAAAGGGTAAGCTTAAGCTTACCCTTGATTGCAAATTATTTAACTAATTCTTTAACTTTAGCACGTTTACCAACGCGTCCTCTTAAATAGTTAAGTTTTGCTCTTCTTACTTTACCTTTTCTTACAACTTCGATTTTCTCGATTGTTGGAGAATGTAAAGGCCAAGTTTTTTCAACACCGATTCCGTTTGAGTTCTTTCTTACTGTGAAAGTTGCTCTTGAGCTACCGCCCTGTTTTTTAAGAACAACACCTTCAAACATCTGTGTTCTTTCTCTGTTTCCTTCTTTGATTTTAGCGTAAACTTTGATTGTATCACCAACGCTAAATTCTGTAATGTCTGCTTTCATCTGAGCAGCTTCGATATTTTTAATAATTTCGTTCATGTGTGACCTCCTATCAATACTCGATGTACATAACTACACTTATTTATCCCGTAGACAGAGGTCCATCTTATTCACAACATTGTTTATATTAACATAAGCTTTGAATTATTGCAAGCAATAAATGCATTTTTCATTGTACATAGTATTTATTTTTTTGTCAAATACCCAAATTGGCCGAATCAATCAAGTAAATCCGGTCTTCTTATCCTTGTTCTTTCAAGCGATTGTTCTCTTCGCCAATTTTCAATATTTTTATGATGACCTGATAAAAGCACCTCCGGAACCTTCATTCCCATAAACTCTTCGGGTCTTGTATATTGAGGATATTCAAGCATATTATTTACGGCATTAAAGCTTTCATCTACGGACGAATCACCGTTTCCCAACACCCCCGGAACAAGGCGGGATATGGCATCCATCATAACCATTGCCGGAAGTTCTCCGCCGGTCAAGACATAATCGCCGATTGACACATTATCGGTTACTATAAGTTCCAAAACTCTTTCATCAATTCCTTCATAATGGCCGCAAAGGAAGGTAATTTCCTCTTCTTTTGCAAACTCCTCGGCCATTCGCTGATTAAAGGTTTTGCCGGCAGGTGTAAGAAAAACAACTCTTTTACGCATTTCTTTTTCTTTTTTCAGCTCTTCTTCCCCTACAATTGATTTGTAGGCATCATAAACCGGCTGAGCCTGCATAACCATTCCGGCACCGCCGCCGTAGGGATAATCGTCCACATGACCGTGTTTTTCATTTGTATAATCACGGATATTAACCGCATTGAGACTTATGTATCCTTCTTTAATGGCTCTGCCCGTAATACTTGTATTTATTCCCTGTTCAATCATTTCGGGAAAAAGCGTTAAAACATTAAATTTCATATTATTTCCAACCGGCTATTATGCCAAAAACCTGTCTGTATTTTTTGCAATAATCTTTTTGTTTTCTATATCTATGCTTGATATATATTCATCCACATAAGGGATAAGCAGTTCTTTCTCGTTCTTGTAAATATCAGCGCTTTCATCCGTTGTTTTTACAACATATACATCATTTGCCGAAGATGTTAATACTTCAGACAAAACACCGATAAAGGCAGCTTTTTCATCGTAAACTTTGCAGTCCAAAAGGTCCGCAATGTAATATTCGTCTTCTTCCAAAGGAATCGCATTTTCTCTTGTAACAAAAAGCTCGCTGCCTTTGTATTTTTCGATGTCGTTGATATCATCAATCCCCTTAAATTTTACAATAACCATGTTCTTAAAATAGCGAACATTTGATACTTCCAACTTCAACCTTTCTTTGTTGGAAACCAACACAACATCTTTTAAATAATCAAATCTTTTTACATCATCGGTAGTGGGAAAAACCTTAACTTCCCCTTTAAGTCCGTGAGTTGATGAAACAACTCCGACTCTTAACATATCTTCCAT
>CACZQX010000156.1 GCA_902783445.1 uncultured Lachnospiraceae bacterium | reverse complement strand
GGATAATAGACCTGCAAGAAGGGGAAAACTATGGGGGAAAAGAAATACGCACGCGCCACTTGGGAGATAATGGAGGCTTTGCTTGAAATCGACAGCCTCGATGAAGCCCTGGCGGAAAGTTTAAAAGTTATTATCAAAAATCTTGATTGCGAGGTCGGTGCGATTTGGCTTTTGGACAAAAAGGCGGACAGACTTACGCCGATGTTCAGTGTTTCGAAAAATGATATTTCGGGAATCAGTATCGAAAACGGAATGGGCATCGAAGGCCTCGTAACAAAAAGCGGCAAATCCGTTATGATTGCGGATGCGGCAAATGACAGCAGATTTGAAAGCACAATATTTGATGAAGACGGCTTTCAAACAAAAACCATGCTTTGCGTACCGCTTAACAACCTTAAAGAAACAATAGGCTGTATTCAGCTTATCAATAAAAAAGACGGCAGTTTCTTTGACAATGACGATTTGGAACTTTGTGAAAGAATGGCCGGTCTTGCAGCCATAACAATCGATGAAAAAGGATTGATTGTAGAGACTGCGGAAGACAAAAAAGTTCTTATTTCTTTGAAAAATGTCACTAAGGATTTTTCAACCGGTGCCGGTGTGGTACATGTCCTTAAGGGCATTAATCTTGATATTTACGAAAACGAATTTGTCGTAGTCCTGGGTGAAAGCGGATGCGGTAAATCCACAATGGTTAATATTGTGGGCGGCATGGACTTTTTAACCGACGGACAACTTATTATCGACAATAAAGATTTTTCAAAGCCGAGTGATGACGAACTCACTCTTTTCAGACGCCAATACGTTGGCTTTATTTTCCAATCATACAATTTAATGCCGAATTTAACGGCGCTGGAAAATGTGGAATTTATTGCGGAAATATCTCAGTCACCTATGAAATCCACAGATGCGCTTAAGATGGTAGGTCTCTCGGACAGAGCAAAAAATTATCCGGCGCAATTATCCGGCGGACAGCAACAGCGTGTATCCATTGCAAGAGCTTTGGTTAAGAACCCTAAACTCATTTTGGCGGACGAACCTACGGCTGCCCTTGATTTCACAACGGGTCAGGAAGTTTTAAGAGTTATCGAAAACATCGTTAAAACTCAGGGTACGACGGTGGTTATGATTACTCATAATGCCGAAATAGCCAAAATGGCCAACAGAGTTGTTAAGTTAAGCAACGGAAAGGTTGCCAGCATTAAGAGAAATGCAAATCCATTGAGTGCTGACGAAATTGTATGGTGATGCCTATGAAACGTACGCAGTGTAAAGATATTCTAAGGACAATTAAAAGGCAATTCGTATCTTGGATTTCCATCGCGGTCATTTCGGTAATAAGCGCTGTCGGATTTCTTGGTGTAATCTACTCTTCACAAGCTCTTAAAAACAGTTTGATACAGTATTGTATAGAGACCAACTACAGAGATTTGGAAGTTGTATCCACTCTTTTGCTTACGGAGGAAGATATTGAAGCCATTGAAAATGTTGATGGTGTAAAGATATTGGAGCCGGTCATTTCATCCACAGCCATTGTGGGAAAAGGTGAAAACAAGAAAACGGTTGCCGTTGTAAGTCTTACAAATGAGGTTAACAAAAGCATCGTTACAGAAGGCAGATTACCTGAAAAAGAAAACGAATGCGCATTGGAAAAAGAACTCTTAAGTGTTCTCGGACTGGAGGTTGGAGATACTATAAGTCTTAAGGGAACCGATACAGATATGCCTAAATTCTTAAAAAATAACGAATTTAAGATAACGGGAAGCGTTTTGCATGCCGAACATTATTCGGGAATGAATCAGGTGCCGGACAATCGTAATGTTTTGGTTTGTAACGAAGCATTCGACCAAGAACAGCTTCAAAACTGTTATACAAAGGCAGAGATAATTATTGATAAACCGGATGACATGAATGTTTTTTCGAAAGGTTACGAAAAAATGGTTGCGGATGTCCAAAAAAAGATCGAGTCTATAGCCTCGGATAGGGAAAGACTAAGAATCAATTCGGTTAAATCAACTTATGAAGAAGCTTTGGCATCGGCAAAAACCCAAATAGATCTTGCCAAGGCAAAACTCGATGAAGGCAAGTCCATGATGGATGTGCAGGAAAGCGAGTTAAAACAGGCCGAGACACAGATTGAGACCGCAAAAGCCGAAACGGCTCAAGCAAGAACCGAGCTTGATTGGGCAAGAGAGCAGTTGGCAAATGCAAAAGCAATGCTTGAGGACGGAGCAAATCAGATTATTGCGGCAAAAAGTGAGATTCGACAAATAATAGCCGATAAGGTTGATGAACTGGTGGGAGAAGGAACCTCAAGATGGATTGCCTGGGCGGAAGATAATAACATTGATGTCGACCAGATTATCACAATGATTGATTACTTCCAGATAACAAAAAATTTTGGCATAGACCTTAGTGCAAGGGAAATAAAAGAAAAGATTGTCGAAGGCGTAACTCAGATAATGGGAATACTTCACAGCGAAGAAAAAACAGATGAAGTAATAGCTTCGATTATGGCAAGCGACGAATATAAGCAGGCCATGGAATATATAAGTGTAGGCAGAGGAAAAGTAGATGAATGGTTGCAAGCTCACGGAATATATCTTGATAAATTAAATGAATATAACGAAGGCGAAGCGCAATACGAGCAAGCCGTTGAGCAAATAGAACAGGGCGAAGTTGCTGTTAACGACGGAAAAGCTCAATTGGAAGAAGGCAAGAAAAAATACGAAGAAGGTTTAGCAGAGTATAATAAGGCAAAAGCCGAATACGACAAAGAATTCGCAAAATATAAGGCACTTGGCAATTGCCACTGGCTTATATTGGATAAAAACGACAGTCCGAACTTCTCGTTTGCATCCTCGGAAAATCTTAAAAAACTTGCCGTTACTTTCGGATTGGTATTTGTTATCTTGGCGGCTTTGGTTACATATGCCACGGTGGGTCGAATAGTAGATGAACAAAGAAAACTTTTGGGTGTTCAAAAAGCACTGGGATTTAAGAATAGAGAAATCATAACAAAATACATGATATTCGGTGTGAGTGCTTGTATAATCGGTAATATCGTCGGCAGCCTTTTGGGATACATAGGAATCCAAGGTATTTTATTAAAAGTATACGGAAACATGTATGCTGTAAGCGAAATAGAGCCTGTATTTGAACTGCCGATTACAATTGTTGTTTGGATAATCTTTGCTGTGGTTGCCGCAATATCCATTTTAATCGCCTGCAGAATACTTACAACACAGACAGCCAACGAGCTCTTGCAGGAAAAAATGCCGGAAACATCAAATAAAGTCAGCAAGAAAATATCAAAGCTTTCTTTATACAGCAGATTGATTTTCAGAAATATTCGAAACGATATAAAGAGAGTTATGGTTACCATAGTAAGTATTGCGGGTTGCGGCATTCTATTGATGATTGGATTTACCATGCAAGATAATATCCAAAGATCGGCGCAGCTACAATTCGGAGAAATCTACAAATTTGCCAATACTTTAAGGTTTACACCGGATGAGGAAGGTAAAACCGAAAAGGCAATAGAAGCTATACTTGAAGACTTTGGACTTGATTATACGGCTGCAAGCAGCAACTATACTCCGTTTATGCTTGGCAATAATATGTCGGCGGCAGATATAATGTGTGCGGAGCCGGAAGATATTGAAGCGATTTATAACCTAAGATCCACAAGGACCGGAAAGAATGTTGAAATCGAAGACAGCGGTATCACTATTCAAAGAAGAACCGCGGAAAATCTTGGCTTGTCCATAGGTGATAAGATTACAATTTTTAACGACAATATGGATTCGGTGGAAGTCAGAGTTTTGGGAATATACGAAAACTACCTGGGATTGAATATGATTATGTCAAAGGATGCCTACAGAGAAAGTTTTGGAACCGTTCCGGCAAACAACAGATTTATGTTTGGGGAAGTTAGCGAAAAACAGCTTGCCAAGCTTGAAGAAAAGCTGCAGAGCATAGATGGATATGAAGGTATTACCCCGACAAAAAGCTTAAATAATCTGTTCGAAGAATATACCAAACCTCTTAGCCTTATAACGGTTATTATGGTGTTCTTGTCCGGTATGATGGCTTACTTCATCTTGTTTAATCTGGTTAATTTGTATATCAACCAGAAGAAGAGAGAACTTACCATCATGCGAGTTAACGGTTTTACGACCAAAGAGGTTATGAGATATGCTCTGGGTGAAACCGTTGTAACAACGATTTTCGGAATACTTTTGGGACTTGCTTCCGGTGCCTTTTTGGCTTATCTTATATTAAGATTCTTGGAACAGGCGGCATTCGGCTATGTAAGAAGCATAAGTTGGCAAAGTGTTCTGCTATCGGCTTTGTTTACACTGGGATTTGTAACGGTTATTAACGCGGTTGCATTAAGAAAGGTTAAGAAGCTGAAGCTAACGGATATTAATGATTAAAAGCTAAATTAAAAAATCTACTCGAATTGAGCATTGCTTAAAACGAGTAGATTTTTTCTTTTAACTTAATTGCTGATTGGATTCGTTATCCCGCATATTGTAAATCTTTTGATATAGCTTGTGCATGCGCTCATCGATGTCGGCAATGATGTCCGCACAGTTTTTAAGCTCGTCGTAAACTTCGTTATCGTAAGAAGCATCTTCCACGGATTTGTATTTGAGCTTGTGCTCGAGGCTTGCCCAAAAGTCCATTGCGATGGTTCTTATCTGAACTTCAACCGGCACTATTTCGGTACGCTCCGATAAAAATACCGGCACCGTTACGATTAAGTGAAGGCTGCGATAGCCGTTTTCTTTTGGCTTTTTGATATAGTCGCTTCGCCTTAAAAGTTCGATATCGTCTTGTTTTGTAAGAAGATCTGCTATTAAGTAAACATCTTCTATGTAATTGCAGATTACTCTGATGCCCGCCACATCCGTAAGTTTGTGCCTTACGCTTTCGATGCTGAGTTCAAACTGCTTTCTTTGAAGCTTTTCCAAAATACTTTCCGGCGATTTAAGTCTTGTTTCTATGTGATGAATCGGATTGTAATCGTAGTGAACGTTAAATTCATCGGCGAGAATTTCGAGTTTTGTTTGTACCTCGCGGATTGCCGAGCGATAAAGCTGCTGCGTGTTTATAAACTCCGTGAGGTTGCTTATAATGTCATTGTTGTCATCAAAACCCGCGAGTGAATGCGGGAGTTTGATTTCTTTCTTTTTTAGAAGTGCCATTTTAAGCCTCCTGTTTATTTTGCGATTGTTAGAAGAAAATCAGCTTTTTGCTTGATTTCCGTCTGATTATATTATATCGTTAATAGACTTTTATGTCAAAAAATATGCCATTTTGCCCCCTTCTTTTCGTGGCTGAAATGCGCTGATTTTAAAAATGGCTAAAAAAGTATTGTATTTTTTGTGAACAATAAAAAATACAATCATAGATATTGTGGTTAACATAACACGCACAAAATGGCGGGATTTAAGAGGAGAAAATCAAGAAAAAGTCCATAAATATAGGCTTTTTCCTTGTTTACAATTTTATTATGAATTCCACATTATGTTGTGTAAGCACCACAAGACAGACACAATATATTGTGATTTAACTATTGACGTGGAGAAAATTTTCTGCTACAATCGAGTCATATCGAAACAGACAAATTCACTTGTGGGTTCGAAAAGGGTTTTCAGATTTACAAAACACAATATCTGGGTAATGTACGATTTGAAGTCGTGATTAAAAATATTAGCAGACAGGAAGGAATGGAATAATGTTTAAAGTAGTTAAACGTGATGGGGAAATCGCAGATTTTAATCTTTCAAAAATAAGAAATGCAATAGGAAAGGCGTTTGAAGCAACAAACAGTACTACAAACGACGATATTCTTGATTTGCTTGTTCTTAGAGTTACAGCGGATTTTCAGACAAAAATCAAAGAAGGAGTTGTAAGTGTTGAAGAAATTCAGGACAGTGTTGAAAAAGTTCTTGAACAGTCAGGCTACAACGTAATTGCAAAAGCTTACATTCTTTATCGTAAGCAGCGCGAAAAAATGCGTAATATGAAATCAACAATTCTTGATTACAAAGATGTTGTTAATTCATACGTTAAAGTTGAGGATTGGAGAGTAAAAGAAAATTCAACCGTTACATATTCCGTAGGTGGTCTTATTCTTTCAAACTCCGGTGCCATTACAGCCAATTATTGGTTATCGGAAATCTATGATGAAGAAATTGCAAACGCTCACAGAAATGCAGACATTCATATCCATGACCTTTCAATGTTAACGGGATATTGTGCCGGTTGGTCATTAAAACAGCTTATAAAAGAAGGCCTCGGCGGAATCGTTGGAAAAATCACGTCTGCTCCTGCAAAGCATTTGTCAACACTTTGCAACCAGATGGTTAACTTCCTAGGAATTATGCAGAACGAATGGGCAGGCGCTCAGGCTTTCTCGTCATT
>CACZQX010000155.1 GCA_902783445.1 uncultured Lachnospiraceae bacterium | reverse complement strand
TGACATTACGGTTTCAAATGCTTTGCTTGAATCATCGGCATCTCAGGGTGTTGTTGTAGAAGGAAACAACTCGGTAACACTTAACAACGTTACATTAAATGCTGATAACAATACGAAAAACAGTGATAATTCATCTTACTACCAGGCGGTAATGATTTATCAATCGATGTCGGGTGATGCATCGGAAGGCCTTTCAAGCTTTACAATGAACGGCGGAAGCCTTACAAACGAAAACGGTGAGATATTCTTCGTAACAAACACAGCTACGGACATCAGCCTTGACAGCGTGGATATTACAAATAACGGTGACAATGTGTTCTTAAGAGCATGCGCGGCCGGATGGGGAAGTGAAGGATCAAACGGCGGTCAGGTCAACTTATTTGCATATAACCAAAAAATCGAAGGTGATATGATTGTTGATGATGATTCGGCCCTTAACCTTTATCTTGCTGATAGTTCATCCTATGAAGGTGCGATTAATTCGGACAAATCAAGCGGAGACATCTACGTTGAAATAGAAAGCGGTTCAAAATGGACACTTACCGGGGATTCTTACATTACATCACTTACATGTGATGCAGATGCAATCGACTTAAACGGTTATACACTCTATGTTAACGGAGTGGCCTACACAAGCGGTACTGCATCTCAGGGTACAGCTGTAGAGGTGGCAATTCAGTCAAGCGGAAACGGCGGCGGACAGGGAATGCCTGACGGTGAAGCTCCAAGCGGCGGAAAACCGGGAGATGGCGGCACACCACCCGAAAAGAAATAATTAAGCAATAAAGATTAAATAATTTATATAACAAAAGGCTCATACTTACTAAAGTATGAGCCTTTAACTTTAAAGTTATTTGCAATTTATATGGACCAGAAATCTTGTAATCTGTCTTTGATTATTTCGCGTTCCGTTCTGGAATCCAAGTCTTTTCTGACTTTTTGGGAAAGCTCAACCTCGTCCGTGGTAATATAGTCCACATCCGAGTCCATGAATAAGCGTAAAGAGCTCTCACTGTTTGGTGTCCAGACATCTACTGATTTGCCATTAATATGGGCGTTGAAGTAAAGAAGCGGAGATGCCATTCCTTCTTCCATACCCAACAGGTCGCAAGGAAGATTACCAAAGTTACCGATACCCGCAAAAAATACGGAAGAAACCACGGCTTCCGGATGCTGCTCCTTAAGGTAATTCATTACATTTTCTTTTAAGGAAATATATATTACCAAGTCTTCAACGTCATATTCTTTTACCATGGCCACAACATCATCCGCCATTTGTTCGTCTGCGGTTTCGCCTTTAAGTTCCAAAAGAAGCATGCAGTTAAGTTTCTTTGCTTCTGACAAGAATTCTTCCAATTTAGGAACTTTATGAATATTGCCGTTTTCATCTTTAAGTTCCAGCTCTTCGATTTCGGCCAAAGTCATTTTAGAAGGTTTTTTGGCAACTCCCGCCAAACGCGCGAAATCATTATCGTGATTAATGATATAGTAACCGTCTTTTGTACGTTGAATGTCTATTTCACCGCCGATACAGCCGTGTTCCAAAGCTAAGGAAAGACCTTCGACGGAATTTTCAAAGCCCAAAGTTCCGCAAGAACGGTGGGCAAAAATGGAAGGTTCTTTCTTCTTTAGAATGTATGAATTGCCGTCTACGGCAAGTACAAAGGACAAGATTCCCACAGCTACTACAAGTCCTATCATAAGAATAATCTTTGATACATAAACTTTACCTTTAATTCTGGAAAGCCACGAAGGACTTTCTTCCCCGTGTTCCGCTGCATCGAATTCCAGATACAGCTTTGTAAAATAGACCATGATAATGGCTGAACATATAAGCGTTAGGAACATATCCAAATATCCCCATTCCAACACGGAAAATACCGAGCCCACGCGGTAGCTCATGATTTGGCTGTCTTCATCGGAAAGAGAAGTCCAGGCGCTTGGATCGGAGAAGTCTTTTTCTTCGTAGTTTGAAGGCAAAGACTCTTCAACTTGATTTAAGTTTGCTTGGAATATTGCATTTACGGTACGACTTATGGCAACTCTTGCAAAGAAGCAGACAGCAACCACAATAATCATGGTAAGAAGAAATTTTTTCCAGTTTTTCTTCATTAGCTTAACGGAATATTTTTTCGCTTCTTTTGCGCTTAAACCGGAAAGCAAAACTCCGTGTAAAGTGAACAAATATAAGAAACCGATTATAAAAAGAACAACAATTGCTATAATTGCAACTATTATAAACAGTTTGCTTTTTAGCAAAACTTCCATTATGAAATTAGGAATTGCGAAATTTTCCGTAAGACCGACACTAAAGCCGATTCCAACCAAAGGTACCGCAAAAAGGATATATACAAGGATTGATATACCGCTTGGATTTAAAAAACGTTTGATGCTTTTAAGAGAGTCCAAAATGCTTTTGAATATTCCCGCTTTTTCGCCTCTTAAGATTCCGCCCGTTACATAGATACGAAGAAATAAATCCAAGGCTGCATAAACCAGGACAAATACAATTGCTATGATAATAAGCACCGGACCTTGCCAACTTAAAAGTATTTCTTTTGCATTGGCGGTGGTCAATGCCGCTGCTTTTGTTCCGATAATGGCAGTGCAGATTTTCATGAAAGCCAGTGTAAGAAGAACAAGAATGATGCTGCTTACGAAATGAGCCATCCACAGTTCCGGTATGGATTGTGCGGCAAGACTTCCGAATTTAACCTTTTTTTGTTTTTTAACCCCTTCGTTTTTACTATCACTCATAAGTTACCCTCTCTTTCCCCAACAATCAGTTATATTGTTGTGTACAAAACTATTAGCGTAATAATTAACTGTCTTTATTATATCCTATAAGGATAAGCAAATCAAAGCCTCTTAATAAAGCTTCTTCTTCGCTTATAAGGCTTGCTTGGGATAATATTCATTAAAGACAAAACATTATCGTTGTTTTCAAGCATTGGACAAATTCGGCAGACTTTGGCTCCCACGCTTTGAAAGCCTTCTATCAGACCATCCAGCAAAACACAAATAACGCCTTTGGCCTGATAGTCAGGGCGCACACCTACCAACAAGGCTATATATTCATCGGATGATTTTACGGCTCTTAAAATCCTTGCCCAGCCTAAAGGGAATAATTTGCCCTTACTTTCTTTCAATGCTTTGGATATATCTGCGATTGCGGCAATAAAACCTACCAATTCGTCGGACTCGTTATATACCCAAATGCTTGTTTTTGGGTTAAGCACAGGTTTGAAATTTTTAAATAAATCCGCACCTTGTTCGTTGCTAAGTTCGCTGGTGGAATACAAATTATCGTAAGAAAGATTTAATAGCTTGGTAAAATCCGGTACAGCGCTTACGAAATCCTGCCCGAACTTATACTCTACTGTATGAAGCTTATATACACGTTTGGAAAATTCAGCCATGCGTGAAAGAGTATAGAGTTCCTCTTTGTTTTTTGGAATCTCCATTTTGTATTCAACCCAGTCGACATCTTTTTCAAATCCCAAGTTTTTCAAGTGTTCAATATAATATGGATGGTTGTAATAGGTGCAAAATACACCGATTTCATCAAAACCGTCCACTAACATGCCTTCAAGATCCAAATCCGTAAAGCCCAAAGGACCGACTATTTCGTCACAAGCTTTTTGCTTTGCCCACTTTTCAACCTCATCAAACAAGGCTTTGGACACTTCTATATCATCGATAAAATCCACATTCCAAAAACGAAGCTGATTTTTGTGCCATTTTTCATTGGCCTTGTAATTGATAATGGCCGCAATGCGACCGACGATTTTTCCATCGCGTTTGGCCAGCCAAAACTTGGCTTCGCAAAAGTCAAAAGCGTGGTTTTTTCGCGGGTTGATTGTGTTTAGGGAATCGCTGTAAACAGAAGGGAGAAACTGCGGGACATCTTTGTATAACTTATTGGGATAATCGACAAATTGTTTAATTTGCCTGCGTGTTTTAACCTCTACTACATTAACCATTTTACCTTTACCTTCTCGAATTCTCATTGTATAATTAATGTATCATAAATAC
>CACZQX010000154.1 GCA_902783445.1 uncultured Lachnospiraceae bacterium | reverse complement strand
TTTCATTATAAGGAAAACAGAGTTCCTACCGTGAGAGAATCTGCGAGGATTCAATCTTTTCCTGATAGCTTTGAGTTTATTGGAATTAAAACAAGTCAACTGAAACAAGTTGGAAATGCGGTTCCTCCATTGTTAGCAAAAGCAGTTGGGATGCGTATAAAATCAATGCTTGAGGAATGTAAAAATGTATGATCATACTAGACAATATAGGTGCACGATAATAAGAGGAAAATCTCAAAAAGAGATGGATGATCTTTTGCCGGCGTACGCATTAGTAATTGATGAGATTTGTCCGTGTCCTACGGATAAGTTTGATTTATTATTTAATGAGGCATTTAAACGTTTTTTACCAGAATCTGAAAGGATTAAGAAAACACTAGATAATCATAGAACTGAAATCTCTGGAAAGTTATTTGGCATGTATTACAGGGCAGATGATGGTAATGTGTATAAGTCCCAGAGAACATCAAAGTATTTAGAAGATAGTGATCAGCCAGCATTTTTTAAAGATATTTGCTATAAAATGCAATTTCCTAATGGCATGGACTCCTCTAACACGGTAAAAAAGAGATTAGAGGCTGGAATTAAAATTCGGCCAAATTCATTCGTATTAAAGGTATTACAATTAGCAGCAGATGCTAAACAACAAATAACGATTAATGATATAGGGTATTATATTTTAAATTCTTTGGATGTTTTGCAAGGAAAAGCTACCCCCATTGAAGTGTTAGATACAATTATTGATGACCATAAACGTGGCATGCAAAGAAAGATTGAAGCCTATGATGAAGAAGGAAAACCTAAAGCACCCTCTTATACGATGCAGCATATTCGTGAACAGTTGAATTATCTTGAATTAGCCAATTTAATTAGAATAACAGCTAACAAGTGTGTCATTTTGAATCCAAATGAATTAAAAACCATTAATCTTTTTACATCTGTAGTTAATCAAGAACCCGAATTTAATCTGTATTCATACAATCTAGACAATGTGGATAGCAGAAAAAAGTTTCAACAGGAATGGGACTTTTACTTTGCAAAACTATCAGAAGTTGCAAATAAATTTATCACGACATCAGAATCGTTAAATTATGATCCTGAAAAACAGAAAGATAAAGAAATAACTGAGAAAAAGGCTAATAATCTTACAGAGTTTGGTGATGAAGGCGAAGCATTGGTATTTGAGTATGAAAAAGAGAGAGTATCTGCGTTTAATAAGAGATTAGCTCAAAAAGTTCTTTCACTTGGAAAAACCAAAGGTATTGGTTACGACATCCAATCTGTGATAGCAAAACCTGGAGATGAGGCCGAATTTGTAAAATATATTGAGGTTAAATCTACAAAGCGATTTACTTGTCCTGATCTTGATGATTCACTATGGATGGATACCCTTAATGTAACAAGAAATGAATACGTAGCGGCTCAGCAACATGGAGAATATTATTCTATTTATCGAGTGTTCTTTACGAGAAATGGAGTTTCTGTATTTGTGATTGAAAATGTAGCAGATAAGATAAAGAGTGGGAAAATTCAAGCGACCCCAGTAACATACAGAATAGATTATTCCTCAGAAGCTGTGAATAGCATGATTACACTAAAGAGAGAGCAATAAAATGTACAAAGTTGTATCACTTTTTGCAGGATGCGGCGGTTGTGACCAAGGCGTTATTGGTGATTTTAAATTTAATAAGCGTAAATACGAAAAGCTACCATATGAACTTATTTATGCTATGGATATTGATCAAAAGGCGTTAAATACACACAGTCTTAATTTTTCAGGCACGGAGATTAGATGTGCTGATATTTGTGAAGTAGATGCTTCGGAAATTCCCGATTGTGACATAATCATCGGCGGCTTTCCTTGCCAATCATTTAGCACCATTAATCCAACTAAAAATCCTTTCGACGATCGTGCAAATCTTTATCAACAGATGGTACGAATTGTGAGAGATAAGCAACCGCTTGTATTTATTGCTGAGAATGTTAAAGGATTATTGACACTTCACAGAGGAGAAATTTTTCAAAAAGTATACAAAGCTTTTGAAGATGCCGGATATGAATTGACCTACAAATTGATTAATTGTGCAGATTATGGGGTGCCCCAAAAGAGAGAGAGAGTTATTTTAGTTGGTTTTAGGAAGGATCTTAATATTAAATTTGATTTCCCAGAGGAAACGCATAAAGATAATTGGTTGCCTCTTTCTGTTGCCGTTCCTAAGCTAGCGATTGATGAAGAAAAATATTATTTCTCTGAGAGAGCCGTGCAAGGGATGAAGAACGCCAAACCTAATATGAAACGCGGTTTGTGGCAGAAATTAGATGAACCTTGTTTAACTATAACGAGTCATCTTGCAAAAGTTAGTTTGAATTCACGTGATCCTGTGTTGCTTGTAGACTCAAAAAAAGAATTATA
>CACZQX010000153.1 GCA_902783445.1 uncultured Lachnospiraceae bacterium | reverse complement strand
GACATGTTTCACCTAACCTCCCTCCGGTTGTATATTGTGCATAATACAACAACTTTGGGTACTAATCTTGCACTGTAATTCATTATAGCACATAATTTTTATACGTCAACAACTTATTTTGTGAAGAAAATATGATTTTATTAAACAAGCTTAAATTTATCCACATCCACAACGCCAAGGGTTGTAAGTCGTAAGTTTGGAATAACCGCAAGACTTGCAAAAGACATATTTAACAGCGGATCCATTTTATCGCTGACGCCGAGTTTTCTGGCCGCGTTTTTAATATCTCCCAGCTTCTTTTGCGAAACATCCGCTTCCAAATCGCACATTAGCCCCGCTATAGGCAAGGCTAATTCATCTATCACTTTTCCGTCTTTCACCACAGCCATTCCGCCTTTTAATTTCTTAAGCTCGTTTACAGCAACAGCCATATCCTCATCATTACATCCGATACAGATAATATTATGAGAATCGTGTGCGATACTTGTTGCAATGGCCCCTTCATTAAGTCCGTAGCCCTTTACGTAACAAAGACCTATGTGACCTGTTTTATGATGACGTTCCACAACAGCAAGTTTTATTATATCTTTTGACAAATCACGGGCATCGGCCCATCCTTCATCGGTAGTTAAGACGCCTTTTGGCACAAGGCCTATAACCTTTGCTTTTTCTTTTAGTTCAAAATCTTTCGCAACAACATCGTCAATGTTTACGGTATTTAATATTTTGTCATCTGCCTTGTATTCTTCTTTCCAATCGAAAATAACTTCATCACCGCTATCTTTATCGAAAACAAGATTACCGTTTTTATAAACCTGTTTTATGTCAACCTTTTCAAAATCATCCAAAATGACAAAATCCGCTCTGTAACCCGGACATATTGCTCCCGCATCATGAACTCTGAAATGATCTGCAGGATTAATCGTTGCCATTATATAGGCAATTTTCGGCTCAACTCCTAAAGATATGGCCTTTCTTATAATATGGTCGATGTGTCCTTCTTTTTTAATGTCTCCCGCATGCTTGTCATCAGTTACGAACATACATCTATGATAATAAGGAGCTTTGCACACCGGCAAAAGGTCTTCCAGATTCTTGCAAACCGTGCCTTCCCTAACCATTACCATCTGGCCTCTGCGAATCTTTTCGATTGCTTCTTTAGCCGTTTCGTTTTCATGGTCCGAATATATTCCCGCTGTAATATAAGCATTCACCTTATCTCCGCGAAGGCCCGGGGCATGACCGTCAATAACTTTATTTGCCTCATGTGTATATGCGATTTTTTTAACCACTTCCGAATCGCCCGCAATAACACCCGGATAATTCATCATCTCCGCAAGGCCGAAAACACGCTCATTATCAAGGTATTTCTTTATTTCATCAGCCATAATCGTATATCCGCTTTCGTCGAAAGGCGAAGCCGGAACACAAGATGGAATCATAACATGAACATCCAAAGGAAGATTTTCCGATGCTTTTAAAATATATTCAACGCCGGCCATTCCGCAAACATTTGCGATTTCGTGCGGGTCCGCCATAACAGCGGTTGTACCGTGAGGAACCGCAACCTTTGCATATTGCATCGGTGTAACCGTGGAGCTTTCAAGGTGAACATGTCCATCCACAAAACCCGGAACTATGGTTTTTCCGCTTCCGTCCACTTCCTTTTCGCCGGAATATTGTCCGATAGCCGCTATCCTGCTTCCCGAAATTGCCAAATCGCCCTCAAAAAATTCGCCTGTAAACACATCGAAAATACGAGCATTTTTAATAACCAAATCGGCCTTTTTTCTGCCTGCGGCCACGTCTATTCTTGCTTTTATCTCTTCCTGATTATACATATCAATACCTCATTTATGCCTGAATTTAAAGTCCCATGTGTGTATATGCGCTTTGGCTTACCACACGTCCTCTTGGTGTGCGGTTTAAAAAGCCGTTTTTTACAAGATAAGGTTCGTAAACATCTTCCAAAGTTCCTGCGTCTTCACCCAAAGCCGCAGCCAAGGTATCAAGCCCAACAGGGCCGCCTCCGAACTTGTTGATGATAGTATCCAAAATGCTTCTGTCCATATGGTCTAAGCCCGATTTATCGATATCCAAAAGATCCAATGCATAGTCTGCCACTTCTTTTGTGATTTTTCCGTCGAATTTAATCTGGGCAAAGTCACGAACACGCTTTAAAATGCGGTTAGCAAGACGAGGTGTGCCTCTGGATCTTCTTGCTATTTCCAACGCTCCCTCTTCGTCGATTTCAACATCAAGCACTTTTGCCGAACGCTTAACAATTGTTGTAAGTTCTTCTATTGTGTAAAATTCAAGCTTGTGAATCACTCCAAAGCGATCGCGAAGAGGTGCCGTCAAAAGTCCTGCACGGGTAGTAGCGCCGATAAGCGTAAATTTAGGCAAGTCAAGCCTTACGGATTTTGCGCCTTGGCCTTTACCTATTATGATATCAAGAGCAAAGTCTTCCATTGCTGGATAGAGTATCTCCTCTACTTGGCGGTTTAGGCGATGGATTTCATCCACGAAAAGCACATCTCCGTCCGACAAGCCGTTAAGAATGGCCGCCATGTCTCCCGGTTTTTCGATAGCCGGACCCGAGGTGATTTTGATATTTACGCCCATTTCATTGGCAATAATCTCCGAGAGGGTGGTTTTACCAAGTCCCGGAGGCCCATAGAAAAGAACGTGATCCAAAGCCTCTTTTCGAGTCTTTGCCGCCTTTATGAAGACTTCCAGATTCTCTTTTATTTTTTCCTGACCGATGTAGTCTTTTAAAAACTTCGGTCTTAAATGATTTTCGATTTCGATTTCACCCTGATTAATATCAGTGTTGATTATTCTTCGTTCCATTGCATTTCCCGTATATAGCGAATTTTACAAGTTTTTCAAAGCTTGCTTAAGTATAGCATCTGCGCCCTTAACATCCATAGGCACGTTTCTTACAGCCTTCATGCTTTCCGATGCGGAATAACCAAGTGCCGTAAGGGCCTGCACCGCTTCATTTCTGTCATCATCATTAATATTTGCGGGGATTGATGCATCCGATTCGATATTTCCAAGGGTTGCTTCCAAGTCAATCTTGCTCTTAAGCTCAAGGATAATCTTTTGCGCGGTTTTGTTACCAAGTCCCGGTGCTTTTGCAATTGTTTTTGCATCATCCGAAACTATGGCAATGCGAAGGTCGTTGGCACTGATATTTGAAAGAACTCCAAGGGCTGCCTTCGGTCCCACGCCGTTAACCCCAAGAAGCATCTTATACATATCCAAATCATCTTCGTTTAAAAAGCCGAAGAGATTCATGGCATCTTCCCTAACATTCAAATATGTGTATATTTTAACTTCACTGCCTGTCTGCGGCAGATTTGGAAGCAGAGATGTAGGCACAAAAATGTTGTAACCAATACCCCCGGCTTCAACTATTATCTTGTCTTCTTTAACGGAGACCAATTCTCCCTTTATAAACGATATCATACAAACCTCAATTCCGATTTTTTTCAATCATATATCTTCGGTAGCTTAACCTTGGATACCACAATCTGTGCGATTATTCCGATAATTACGCCCGTTACAACGCCGGATATAATAAGCACCGGCACGTAATACATGATTTGATAAGAATTAACCACAAAGGCCGCCACAATCAGCTGCCCCACATTGTGGCTCACACCACCCACAACACTAATGGAAATGATGTTGAATATCTTGATTTTCTTAACCAGCCACATGCAAAGAAAACTTACAAAAGCCCCGCAAAGGCTGAATACGATGCTGAAAGCATTGCCAAACAAAATTCCCACAACAAGTATTCTTGCTATGTTAATAATAATGGCATCCACCGGCTTCATGGAAAACAGCACCAAGACTATAACAAAGTTAGCCAGACCCAGCTTTACTCCCGGTATTCCGAAATTAATGGGAACTACGCTTTCCACATAGCTGAGTATTATTGCAAATGCCGTAAAAAGGCTAAGATAAGCCAATCTTTTAGTTTTCATTTTACTGTCCTACTATAGCATCAAGCTCAGGAGTTTCGCCTTCGTCATCCACAATTGTTACAACAAGCTTGTGGGGAAGACAAATAACAGACTGACCGGATTTGGATATTTCACCCTGCTTTACGCAAAGCTTATCGGGACAATCAGCCTCGGAAACATATGCTTTTTTGTCCTTGATTACCAGGGTGTTTACTCCCATATCGGTTTCTATGCTATATTCACCGTTTTCATCCAAATTATATTCATAAAAAATTTCGCCATCAACCAACACCTGCACCTTTGCTCCATCCTTTGAAATCACATTGTTGATAACAAAAAATGCAACAACTGCAACTGCAAGAAGGGCGAAAATTAAAATAAAATCCTGCTTTTTCATAGTTTAAATCTACTGCTGATCATTAATTTTAACGTCATTTGCCGCTGTTAAAATATTGTTAAGGGTTTCGGCAGAATCGTTGTCGCTCGTTTCCGTAACAATACTTGCAAGCTGAGTCTGAGAAAGACGATATAAAACCTCACGACCCGACGATGAATTCATAAGGTCTTCGGCAATAGCTTTGTAATCCGTTGAATTTTTACCCGCAATTTCGGAAAGAAGGCTGTCGGAAGTCTGACTTGCAGTCAAATCCGCATCTTCATCGAGATAGCTGTTTAAGACATTCGAAAAGTTTTCTGTCGCTTCCACAGCTGCTGTCGGATTGATATTGTTAATATCCAAAAGACGATTAACATCTAAATTCGAGCTGATTGATGAAACTAAATCGTTGATGTTCATTACTCTTCTCCCTTAATATATACTGCGAGCATAAAACCAATTTCACTTAAAATATAACGTTTCATGCTACTTAATCATTATAACGTTTTCACTGTCAATTTTCAATCCGTCAGTCAAGATAATTTCGCCGTCTTTTGTGATAAATACGGCTTCTATGCCATCTAAAGTTTTTAAGAAAGTTTTTGCCTT
>CACZQX010000152.1 GCA_902783445.1 uncultured Lachnospiraceae bacterium | reverse complement strand
GAAAGCATGATGACAAAAGAAAGCTTTTCTCAAACAATGGATAGGGCAAAAGATTTGCTTAAACAAAGCGAGCGCTTCGAAAAAGTTGATTTTTAAGATTAATCAAACAATAAGAAAAGGCTTAAATCGTAATGATTTAAGCCTTTTGGTTTTTATTGCATATTAGTCTTTTTTGAAAATAGTGGAAACTACTGTTGTGAGAAGTTCTTCGTTGAACGGTTTGTATAATACATCGTCGATGATATCTTTATACTCGTCAATCTGAAGATATTCCTGTGTTAAGCTTGTTGTCAAAATAATGTGTGGTACCTTTTCTTTAGGTAATTCTTTTAAAAATTGTAAAACACCATAACCATTAAGAACAGGCATAACCATGTCCAACAAAATGAGATCAACTTTTTCAAGCTTATTAAGAGCGATAAGTGTTTCAAGACCATTATTAACAATAGCTATGTTATAGTCATTCTTCAAAATGTCCGAAACAATATGGCTGTGAAAAGCATCATCATCCGCAACTAATATGAGCTTTTTGTCTTTGTCATATTCATTTTCAAAAAACATATTGTAACCCCCTGAAACGTCAAATATAACGAAATATTTATGCCTATTAACATTCTAAACTATTTTTCAATAAATTACAATAAAAAATATAGATATTTCTGACAATAAATAGTTTTAATGGGTCATTTTGCAAATTTGAGAAGCTACAAATCGTTTAAATCCCACAAAAATATCAAAAGTTTTTCACATTTTTTTCAACTTTTAAAGATATTATTGACAATGAGGCAAAATAAAAAGGGCCGGACTTTTATTTGATTGAATAAGAATGGTAAATATTGTAAAATAATAGAATGTGAGCGTTTTGAAAGAAATTTAGGAGAAATCATATGAGAGAACGATTTGCGAGATTTATGTACGGAAGAAACGGCTTTGATGACTTGAACAGATTCTTGTCATACTTGGCATTGATAATATTAATCGTTTCATTCTTTACACTTAGATTTTTATGGTATATAGCATTGGCTTTGTTGATTTTTACTTATTTCAGGGCATTTTCCAGAGATTTGTACAGAAGACGAAGAGAAAACGAAGCTTATGTACGCCTTAAATATAAAGTTATCAACATCTTTACCGGAAGGGCAAGAAATCATGCAAGAAACAAAGGCTACAAGATTTTCAAATGCCCTACATGCAAGCAAAAAATCAGAGTTCCGAAGCATAAGGGAAGAATAGAAATCTCTTGCCCGAAATGCAGAACAAAATTTATAAGAGTAAGTTAGAAAAATGTTTGGATATGTATTGGTCAGCGCACAACAATTAAGCGAAGAAGAAATGAATTGCTACAGGTCGCATTATTGCGGTCTTTGTCGCAGTTTAAAAAAACACTACGGCTTCGTGGGTCAAATGACTTTGACATTTGATTTGACATTCCTTTCTTTGATATTAAGCTCTCTTTACGAGCCGAAATGCGAGATTAAGTGCACGAATTGCATAGCGCATCCTTTTAAGAAACACGAAGAAAACTTAAATGAGTTTTCGGAATATGCGGCGGATATGAGCATACTTCTCACTTATTACAAGTGCCTTGACGATTGGGAAGATGACAGAAAGTTCAAACAGCTTGTTTTGTCAAAACTTCTTAAATCAAAGTCAAAAAGAGTAAGAAAGCTTTATTCCGAAAAAATAGAGTTTGTCAGGGAAAAACTTTCGGAACTGAACGTATGCGAAAAAGAAAACGAGACGGACATTGATAAGGTTTCCGGAATTTTCGGCAAGATTATGGAAGAAATGTTTGTCTACAAAAAAGACGAGTGGGAGCCTGTGCTCAGGCGACTCGGTTTCTTTCTCGGAAAATACATTTACATTCTCGATGCTTACGAAGACTACGAGGAAGACTTAAAAAAGAACAGCTACAATCCTCTCAAAGGAAAATACGACGAAGAGAGCTTCGATGAAAATATAGAAAAGATCCTGACTCTTATGATGTCGGAATGTGCAAGAGCTTACGAGTTTTTGCCTATCGTTGAAAATACGGCGATTTTAAAAAACATCATCTATTCCGGGGTCTGGCTCAGATACGAAGAAGTATTAAAGAAAAAGGGTAAAATAAAGGACAATTAGTATGGACGGTTATAGCGTTTTGGGCGTTTCCAGGAACGCCTCGGATGAAGAAATAAAAAAAGCATACAGAACTTTAAGCAGAAAATATCATCCCGATGCCAATGTGAATAATCCCAACAAGGCTCAGGCTGAGGCCAAGTTTAAAGAGGTTCAGCAGGCTTACCAGCAGGTTATGCGTGAAAGAAGCGGCGGTGCAAGCGGTGGCGCCCAGTCGGGAAGATATGACGGCGACAGGGCAAATGCTCAGTATCAGCAAAGACAAAGTCAGGGCTACTACGGGGATCCTTTCGGTGGCTTCGGCGATTTTGGCGATTTCTGGGGATTTGGCGGCTATTCCAATGAGGGATACGGCGGCGGTTCTTATTCAAGAACTCATGCGGAAGCAAATTCTTCCGACGATCCACACTTAAGAGCTGCTGCAAATTACATAAATTCGGGACATTATGCCGAGGCAATCAATGTTTTGAAGGGCATAGATAAACGTACCGCAAAATGGTATTATTTCTCGGCCGTTGCCAATGCGGGTCTCGGAAATAATGTAATCGCCCTTGAACATATTAATGCGGCATGCAATATGGAGCCGGGAAATACGGAATATCAGTCCTTTAAGTCTCAGCTTGAAGGCGGCGGCAGTTGGTATGGTCAGCAAAGACAGGGCTATAACAGGTCTGCAATGACCAGAACCTGCATAGGAATGTGCGCGGCTTACGCAATATGCATGGTTTGCTTTGGCAGAAGCTTTTGCTTCGGTATGCCGATGTATTATTGCTAGTAAGCTTAGCTTAAATTAACGACATAAGAAAGGTTAAAGTATAATAATGGGAAAAATTATAGGAATAGATTTGGGAACCACAAACAGTTGCGTTGCGGTAATGGAAGGCGGAAAACCGACGGTTATCGCAAATGCTGAAGGAGTAAGAACAACGCCTTCGGTTGTTGCATTTACTAAGTCGGGAGAGCGTCTTGTGGGCGAAAGCGCCAAGCGCCAAGCGGTTACAAATGCGGACAGAACCATTTCTTCCATAAAAAGAGAAATGGGAAATGATTATAAGATTAAAGTCGACGGAAAGAAGTATTCACCACAGGAAATCTCCGCAATGATTCTTGGAAAACTCAAAAAAGATGCGGAAAACTATCTCGGTGAAAGCGTAAACGACGCGGTTATTACCGTTCCGGCATATTTTAACGATACGCAGCGTCAGGCAACAAAGGACGCCGGAAGGATTGCGGGTCTTAATGTTATGCGTATCATAAATGAGCCGACGGCAGCGGCTTTGGCTTATGGTTTGGACAACGAAATGTCGCAAAAAATAATGGTTTACGACCTTGGAGGCGGCACATTTGACGTTTCCATAATCGAAATCGGAACCGGAGTTGTGGAAGTATTGGCAACGGCAGGTGATAATCACCTTGGGGGCGATGATTTTGACGCTCGTCTTGCAGATTATATTGTTCGTGAATTTAAAAATTCACAGGGCGTGGATTTGAGTCGCGATAATGTTGCAATGCAAAGAATCAGAGAAGAAGCCGAAAAGGCAAAGAAAGAACTTTCGGCTGCAACAATGGTTAACATAAATCTACCGTTTATCACGGTTGCAAAGGATGGCCCGAAACATCTTGAAATGACCATCAACAGAGCAAAATTCGATGAACTTACAAACGATTTGGTCCTTAGAACCAAAGAGCCTGTTTTAAACGCTCTCGGGGATGCGGGCCTCAAAAATTCGGATATTTCGAGAGTTTTACTTGTGGGCGGTTCTACCCGTATTCCGGCTGTTGCGACTATGGTTGCTTCTCTTATGGGCAAAGAACCAAGCAGAAACTTGAACCCGGATGAATGCGTTGCTTTGGGTGCGGCCATTCAAGGCGGAAAACTTGCGGGAGATGCGGGACTTGGAGAAATCCTTCTTCTTGATGTTACGCCGCTTTCGCTTTCTATCGAAACAATCGGCGGTGTATCAACCAGATTGATAGAGAGAAATTCGACGATTCCCACAAAATACAGTCAGATATTTACCACATCCGCCAATTTCCAATCGGCGGTGGATATAAAGGTTTATCAGGGTGAGCGCTACTATGCAAGAGACAACAAGCTTATCGGCAAATTCCGCTTAAGAGGAATCAAGCGTGCACCTGCGGGGGTTCCTCAAATCGAGGTAACTTTTGATATAGATGCAAACGGTATTCTTCGCGTATCCGCTAAGGATTTGGCAAACGGAAAACAGCAGGATATCGTAATTACATCGGAGTCGAATCTTTCGGATTCCGAAATCGAAAAGGCTGTGGCAGATGCCGCAATGTACGAAGCCGAAGACAACAGAAAGAAAAATGCGGCGGAAGTATTAAACAATGCGGAAAGTGCCCTTATTAACGCTGAAAGAACACTTTCCGAAAAGAGAAAAGTTATCGATAAAGAAAGAAAAAATGTTGTAAAAGCAGATATTGATAACTTAAAACGCGCAACAAAAGGAAAACGTCCGGACAATATGGGAGAATCGGACATCGACATGATAGAAAATGCCACAAGACAGTTAAATGCCACTGTGGAATCCCTTCTATAAAAATTGCTTAT
>CACZQX010000151.1 GCA_902783445.1 uncultured Lachnospiraceae bacterium | reverse complement strand
TAATCCGCCTGAGCAACTTATTTCTATACCACATATATTACCACTAGAAAAACAATTCGACACTTCCGTCCCGTAAAATAATCCAGCCAAGCATCCTAGATCGCTAGCATAGATATTGTCATTCACACTTATACTACAGTCTATAACACCAACATTCTTAAATATTGAATTTTCATTTAAGAATCCAACCATACCAAACAGTCCTAGGTTATCAGAGCCATTTTCTCTATTAATTTTCAAATTTTCAACGACATGACCCTGACCATCAAAATTACCTTCAAAAGAATGATATACTTCTCCAATAGGAGTCCATCCTTCTCCTTCTTGATAATCGGATAAATCAATATCTTCTGTTAAAGTAATTGTTTTTCCTTCGCAAGTGTTCCCCGAATTTACAATTGTTGCAAGTTCATGCAAAACATCAGCATTTGCAATACCAATAACAGTATTATTAGATATTGCATTAGAAAGTTCTGATGCTTCTGTAACAACAACATCAGGTGTAACTTTTTCTATGTCTGCAATAAAACCGTTTGACTGTACAGTTATATTTCCTGCATTTGCTTTTACTTCTTCCGCCCAGGATGGGAGTTTTATATTGTCAAAGAGTGATACTTTATTGTATTCTGCGTTTGTATACATTCTTTGGATTTCGCTTATCAAAGCGCCGGCTTCTTGGGTCAAGGCGTTCAAAGATTGTGCACCATAAGTGCCATTACGGGCTTGGGTAATAAGTGCATGTAAACGGGCGCCGTGGTCTTGCATAGAACTTATTGTATCCTGTGCGACAGCCAGCAAGTCTGAACCCATACCAACGTTATCCGCAGCCATATCGAAAGAAGAAAGTTTAGCTTCATAATTGTTCGCAATAGAATAATTCGCCGCATTGTCGCTTGAGTGATTAATTTTATACCCCGTAGACAAGCGTTCAATAGCTTTATTCAAGCCATTTGTTGCTTGGTTAAGGTTACCCTGTACCATCAAGGAAGAGAGGTTGGTGTTAATACTTACCATATAACACCTCCGGGGAGTGTTTCACCCTCTCCTGTCCTTCGGACATCCAGTATTGGCTGGATTGCTTCGTCGGCAGGCTTCTGCCTCCTCGCAATGACAGACCTTGTAAGTCGTTCTTCTCGAAGGAAAAATAGTGTGCGGGTACACCCGCAATAATCATTTGTTCTTGCGTTCGCAAGAACGCTGTAAACAATGCGGTGTTTTCCTTTTTTCTGCTTGGTTGTTGGCAATAAACGTGCCTGCGTGATTTGTCCATACAAATCACTACGCACTCTGCCAACAATCCGCTTTGCTTCGTTTCTTTTTTCCTTTGCCTCCGAAATAAAGGAAAAAAGAAATGATGTCCAAAATGAATAATGCAAGAATTTGTAACTTTCTTTGCGGTCAAAGAAAGTTATATTATATATTGGTACAAGCGTTTGCGGTACAAATGATTGCGCCATATTTTCTTTATTCAATTGTGTGATAACCGACCTTATCATACAGTTTTTGTTTGATACCTTTCTTTTTTTACCAACATTTCGGGTATTTCCATAATTTTTATGAAAAATTCCTTTTGGCAGTTTCCTGCCACTTGCATATTTTTTTATTCCTCATATTTCGAAATTTATAACACTAACTGTCCAAAAAATTTACAAATCTTTACAATTGCTCCCTAAAAAGCACTAAAAACAAGAAGTTTACAATGTTAAGATTTCGCCCTCAAATAACAAAAAACTTTACATTTGTTAACAAACTATACATAGAAAGTGTAAATGTTTTGATAGATTGAAAGTTTATTTGCAAAAAATATATTTGCATAAATGAATCTGACTTAATCAGATATACTTGCTCTGATATAAATTTTTAATTATAATTAACTTGCTAAATATAAGGAGAACAAAATGGTACAACAGTTTGCTAATCAAGGACCACAAAAAACGAGAACGGCAGTAATTCTTTTTCTAAAAGGTTCTGCTACACCAGTTGTTATGTATTTTGATAATCCGCAAGCAGT
>CACZQX010000150.1 GCA_902783445.1 uncultured Lachnospiraceae bacterium | reverse complement strand
TAGGGTGATGAAACCGTCAGCCTTTGTTGCTACTGCGGATTTTTCGGCTGTTTCCGTAACGGGTACGGTTGATGTTTCCGTGGAACTGTCCGATGAATATTCGGAATTTAAGAGCCTTGTGGATTTGGAAACAAAATCACAGGTGACAATAGCTTTGGATTCGATTGAAAGCAGAGTGTTTACACCGGTTCCGGAATTTGTGGGAACGCCTGCCGAGGGCTTTGAAACCAGCTCGATTATCTTCGATCCGGAAAAAATAACAGTTTATGCTCCATCGGAAATTCTTAAGAGCATTCACGGTGTGGTTTTGAAAATAGATGTAACGAATGCTTCGGCTGATTTGAATACGGTGGTTGAACCGATAATAATCGATTACAGCGGTAATGTTGTGGAAAAATCAAGTTCGGTTTATACTGATGTGGATACGGTAAATGTTTCTGCGGGAGTGGTACAAAGTAAGGATGTTAAATTGGTTGCCACAGCCACGGGAACGGTAGCTGATTCATATTCGTTTGGCGGAATTATTCTTTCTCAGGAAACAATCAAGATTAAGGGTGCGCCGGAAGATATAGCGGGAATCAGCCAAATTAATCTGGGAGCAATTAATATCGACGGTGCAACGGAAAATGTTGTAACGGCTATAAATGTTGCCGAACTTTTACCGAATGGTATTTCTCTTTATGATGAGAGTCAATCGGTGGTAACGGTTACGGCAACCATAGATAGATCCACTACAAAGAAGGTTATGCTTGATTCCACAAGCATAGCAATACAAAACCTTCCATCGGGTTATTATGCCACGCTTAAAGGAGACGTAACCATTGAAATAAGCGGTGCTTTATCGGTAATAGAAAAGCTTACGGCATCATCTTTGGAAGCTTATGTTGATCTTTCCAAGGCAACCATAGGAACAAGCGAATATACCATTTACATGAAGCTTCCGACGGGAGTTACGGCTTCCGAAAATACGGCAACGGTTGTTGTTTCCAACGATGCCGATTCGGGAGATAAAGAGTAGTTAGGAGATAATGATGAAGATATTGGTTACGGGTGGCTCGGGTTATATCGGAAGCCACACATGCGTTGAACTTTTAAATAGCGGATACGAAGTTGTTGTAATGGACAACCTTTGCAATTCCAGCGAAGAATCATTAAACAGAGTTAAACAAATAACAGGAAAAGATCTTGCATTTTATAAGGCGGACATTACCGACAGAGATGCATTTAAAAAGATTTTTTCGGAACATAAAATTGATGCGGTTATTCATTTTGCGGGCCTTAAGGCTGTGGGCGAATCTTGCGAAAAACCCATCGAATACTATTTCAACAATGTTGCGGGCACGGTTATTATGTGTGACGAAATGAGAAAAGCAGGGGTTAAAAACATTGTATTTTCTTCTTCCGCAACAGTTTACGGAAAGCCGAAAACAGTCCCTATAAAAGAGGACTTTCCTCTTTCCACAACAAACCCTTACGGGGCAACAAAGCTAATGATAGAAAACATTCTTACGGATATTCACACTGCTGATAAAGAATGGAATGTTATTCTTCTTAGATATTTCAATCCGATAGGAGCACATGAAAGCGGACTTATCGGTGAAGATCCTAATGGTATCCCTAACAATCTTTTACCTTATGTTTCAAAAGTTGCAATCGGTCAGCTTCCATTCGTAAATGTTTGGGGTAATGACTATGAGACAAAAGACGGAACGGGAGTAAGAGATTACATCCATGTTGTTGACTTGGCTGTCGGACATATAAGAGCTGTTGAAAAGCTTAAAGAAAATCCGGGTCGCAAAGTCTACAATCTCGGAACGGGTAATGGCTATAGTGTTTTGGAAATAATTGAAAACTTTTCAAAGGCATGCGGAAAAGACGTGCCTTACAAAATCGCCCCGAGAAGACCGGGCGATATCGATGTTTGCTACGCAGATGCGTCATTGGCAAAGGAAGAACTTGGATGGGAAGCCAAGTTTGGCATTGACAAAATGTGCGAAGACCTATGGAGATGGCAAAGCAAAAATCCTAACGGTTACAAGTAGACATCAAATCGACAACATTATACAACTAAGGAGGAAATAAGATGTTAAATTACAAGAGATATCGTAGATTTAATACGATTACTCTGCCTAATAGGACATGGCCAAACAAAGTTATCGAGAAAGCCCCTATTTGGTGTAGCGTAGATCTACGTGACGGAAATCAGGCACTTATTGAACCAATGGTTGTCGAAGAGAAAATAGAGTTTTTCAATTACCTTGTAAAACTTGGCTTCAAAGAAATAGAAATAGGTTTCCCTTCGGCATCACAAATCGAGTATGATTTCCTAAGGGAATTGGTAGATAGAGATTTGATTCCCGATGATGTTACGGTTCAGGTACTTGTGCAATGCAGAGAGCACTTGATTAAACGTACATTTGAGGCTATTGAAGGAATTAAAAACGTTATTGTGCACATATACAACTCTACTTCGGTTCTTCAAAGAGATGTGGTTTTTAACGCATCAAAAGAAGAAATTATCGCAATTGCCGTTGAGGGTACCGAGCTTGTAAAGAAATACGCAAAAGATTTTCCGGGCAGAATTCAATTGGAATATTCTCCGGAAAGTTTTACAGGTACCGAAATGGAATTTGCTCTTGAGATATGCACGGCTGTTCAGGAACACTGGCCTGCAACGGTTGAAAATCCTATTATTTTCAACCTTCCGGCAACAGTGGAAATGGATACACCTAATGTATATGCCGATCAGATAGAATGGATGCATACTCATTTTAAAGACAGAGATAAAGTTGTAATAAGTGTTCATCCGCACAATGACCGCGGAACAGGTGTTGCCGCTACTGAACTTGCTTTAATGGCAGGTGCAGACAGAGTTGAAGGAACGCTTTTCGGAAACGGCGAAAGAACAGGTAATGTTGATATTTTAAACGTTGCCTACAATATGTTTACACACGGAGTTAATCCGGGACTTAATCTTGAAAATATTAATGAATCAATTGATATATACGAAAGATGTTGCAAAATGCAAGTAGGTCTCAGACATCCATATGCCGGAAAACTTGTATTTACAGCATTTTCTGGTTCTCATCAGGATGCTATCAACAAGGGCACAAAAGCCATGAAAGACCGCGGAGGGCAGTATTGGGAAGTTCCTTATCTTCCAATCGATCCTGCAGATGTTGGACGCGAATACGAGCCTATCGTTCGTATTAACAGCCAATCGGGAAAAGGCGGTGTTGCCTTTGTTATGGAAGAATACTACGGTTACAAGCTTCCTAAGGCAATGCACAAAGAATTTGCCGATGTTATTCAGAAAATCGCCGAAAAACAAGGCGAGGTATCACCTGAAACCATTATGGAGAAGTTCAAGACAGAGTACTTGACTGCCAAGACAGATCGCGAATATCCATACGAATTTACAAAGCTTCAGGTTACTGATATGGATAACGATGAGACAAAAGCAGTACTTACCTTCAAATACAGAGGCGAAGCTACGGTGGCAGAAGGAATCGGTAACGGTCCTATCGATGCTGTCAGAACTTGCCTCAAACAAAAACTTGGTCTTGATGTAATTGTGCTTGATTATTCCGAGCATGCCTTAAGCGAAGGTGCTCATGCACGTGCCGCAGCTTATGTTCATGTAATGGATGTAAAGAGCGGACGTTCAACATTCGGCGTCGGCACAAGCTCAAATATCACACGAGCATCAATAAGAGCATTATTCAGCGGCCTTAACAGATTAGCCAAGTAGTTTAAACGATCGGAGACTATAAAATCTCAACAAAGCAAGCAATCAGACAAAGGAACGCAGTTAATATCCACTGTGAGTGAAGACTAAAAAAAGATGGCTTTGGGGCTTGTCCCCAAAGGCATCTTTTTTATTAGTCGTAACCACAGTTAGATTAACGGAGTGGTTGTCGCTTGCATTGTGAGATTTTATAGTCGACGGTCGTTATTAAACTGCCGGCTATTC
>CACZQX010000149.1 GCA_902783445.1 uncultured Lachnospiraceae bacterium | reverse complement strand
GCTTCGCCGCGAAGAACAAGTCTTCCCTTATAGGGAATCTGCATAGGTATATTTTTAAAGGTTTTTGCATTGGCAGTGATAACTTCGCCAACCTCACCATTACCTCTGGTAACCGCCTTATTAAAGCTTCCGTCCTCATAAGTTAAAACAATTGTAAGTCCATCTAATTTCCAGCTTAAAATGCCTTCTTTATTTCCGAGAAAAGAAGCAAGTTCATCAACGCTTTTTGTTTTATTTAAAGAAAGCATGGGACTTGGGTGAGTTTCTTTGGGAAGTTGCGAAAGCACTTCATATCCAACATTAACGGTTGGGCTGTCGGAAAGCACGATTCCAGTTTTTTCTTCCAATTGCAGCAGTTCGTCATACAAAGCATCGTATTCGAAATTGCTCATTATCTCACGACTTTCCTGATAATAAGCTTTTGATGCTTTGTTGAGTATTTCAACCAATTCTTTAATTCTATCCAAATCCATAGTTTTTTCCCTTTTCATATACATTGCATAAGCCATTATTTATTCACGAGTCTTAACAATTCTTCAAGCTCGGACTTTTCGATTTCTTTATATTTCCCGAGAGGAATATTATCAAGAAGAATATTAATAATCCTGATTCTTTTAAGTTTTAGCACTTTGTAGCCCAGGGCTTCGCACATTCGCCTGATCTGACGATTAAGGCCTTGAGTCAAAACAATATTGAAAGTGTCCTTGTTAACCTTAGTAACTTTGCATTTTCTCGTAATCGTATCAAGAATCTTAACTCCCGATGACATTTTCTTTATAAAATCATCCGTAATGGGCTTATCAACCTTTACAATATATTCTTTTTCGTGATAATTTACCGCCTTTAATATCTTATTAACGATGGCACCGTCATTGGTAAGTAAAATAAGGCCTTCGGAATTTTTATCCAGCCTGCCTACCGGATATACTCTTTTGGGATATCCCACAAAATCCACAATATTATCGGGATTATTTTCATCCGTTGTACATTCTATACCTACAGGTTTGTTTAATGCCAAAAGAACAAGTTCTTCATCTCTTTTAATAATATTGCCTCTGCATTCGATCTTTTGACTTACAAATACTTTTTGACCCATTACTGCAGCTTTTCCGTCAACAAAAACCTCTCCCGCCTCAATCAGCCTGTCAGCCTCTCTACGCGAACAAAAGCCCGCATCAGACATAAATTTGTTTAATCTGATTTGCGAACTTTCATCAAATTTCTCTATTAAATCTTTCTTTAATTTTGAATTATTATTCTTCATTTTGGTCAAAAAGTACTAATTTTTTTACTGAAAATATGAACAAATTGCAGGATTCCCTGCAATTTGAACACTCCCTTTTCTTTATAATTCTATCAAATTCAAAGCCTCTATGCCTTGTTTTTTCAATAACTCCGTCCTATTTCACATGCTGATGTGAGAATAAGTGATCGTTACAATACTCGTAATTTCCGTTACACTTACTGCAAAACCTGAATGTGAGTTCAGGATGATCGGCACTTGTTCTTCCGCAAATTGCGCATTTATGTCCAACATTTGCTGAAAAAGTTCTCGCGCCTTCGTTATAACTCTTTTTGTATTTGTGTTTTCTGTATATTTCTCTCGGATTGATTCTTTTGGCCTTTCTTGTAAGCAAGAAGAAAATAAAGAAGTTGGCCAAAGCCGTTATAATCTCCAATGTTGTAAAAGCTCCCGGTATTATATTTATCGGATATGGGAACATTCTGTAAGCCGCAAAAGTACTGATTATAATATATACAAAATAACCCGCATCAATCAAAGCAAGCCATTTCATTTTTATCGGAATGATAAAGAACATCAAAACCTCCGCATTCGGGTATGTAGCCGCAAATGCAAAGAATAATGACATATTCAAAAAGTATGTGTTTATTGACCATGGAATTCCCGTAATAAGGAAAGCCACAAGGAAAACCACAATGTTTAAGATAACACCAAAAAAGAAATAAAAATTAAACCTGAAAGCTCCCCAAGTTTGCTCAAGATTGCTTCCCAGAACATAATAGAAATACAGTGTAATAATTACAAAAAATATGTTTGTATTAACCGGGCAAGATACAAGGAAGGTAACAATTCGCCAAACCTGACCCTGCATTATAAGTGACGGATCGAAAACAAGAAGATTGTAAACATCCGGTGCGAATCGCATGAGAATATAACCGATTACATAAAGAATAATGATATATCTC
>CACZQX010000148.1 GCA_902783445.1 uncultured Lachnospiraceae bacterium | reverse complement strand
TTAATGCTTTGTTACAATATTATCCTGTGATTTATAAATCGAGTTTGCGGGGATAACGCCCCTTACGCACGAAACCGGATAAATCTGCGAATCCTTGCCGATAATTGTTCCCGGATTAAGCACGCTGTTACAACCTACTTCTACATTGTCCCCAAGCATTGCTCCCACTTTTTTGATGCCGCTTTCAATCTGCTCATCCTTCGATTTAATCACAACCAAAGTTTTGTCGGATTTAACGTTTGATGTAATGGAGCCTGCACCCATATGGGCCTTAAAACCAAGGATTGAATCCCCCACATAATTGTAATGAGGTACCTGCACCTTGTTAAACAAAATAACGTTTTTAAGCTCTGTGGAGTTGCCTACAACCGCGCCCTTTCCAACGATTGCATTGCCTCTGATAAAAGCACAATGTCTGATTTCCGCTTCCTCATCCACAATCAAAGGACCGTTAAGACAAGCCGTAGGTGCAACTTTCGCTGATTTTGCAATCCAGATGTTTTCGCCTCTTTTTTCGAAAAGGTCCGAAGGAAGCTTATTTCCCAGCTCTGTTATAAAAGCGCTGATTTTCGGAAGCACTTCCCAAGGATAAGTGCAACCTTCAAAAACATCTTTTGCAATTGTTTCATTAAGTGAATATAAATCATTTATAGTTAACATAATTTTAAGCTATCGAATCTTGCCGATACTCCTTATAAAAATCAAAAACTATTTTACGGCAAAGCCTTTATCTTCAATGGCTTTAACCACTTTTTCAACCATTTCTTCGCAAATTTCTTTTGTTTTTGCTTCAACCATAACACGAATAAGCGGTTCCGTTCCGCTCGGTCTTAAAAGAAGTCTGCCTTCATCCCCGAGTGCTTTGGAAACTTCATCCGCAACGACTTTGATGTCAGCATCTTCCAAAACAACGGATTTGTCGGTAACTCTTACATTTTTAAGTACCTGAGGATAAACCGTAAATCCGTTCAAAAGCGCTGAAATCGGTAATTTCTTTTGAATCATAACTTCCATGATTTTGAGAGAAGTTAAGATACCATCGCCCGTTGAGGCATGTTTGCTGAAAATAATATGACCGCTTTGTTCGCCGCCGATGCAATGACCGTTGGCCATCATGTTTTCGCAAACGTATTTATCACCGACCTGAGTCTGTTCGTATTTGATACCAAGCTCGTCGAAAGCCTTGTAAAGTCCCATGTTACTCATAACTGTTGTAACAACCGTATCATTGGTTAAAACGCCTTTTTCGTGCATGAAACGTCCGCACATATATAAAATGCCGTCGCCGTCAACAACTTTACCGTTTTCGTCAACGCATAAGCATCTGTCCGCATCGCCGTCGTAAGCAAAACCAACATCTAGGCCTTCTTTGATAACAAAGTTTTGCAAGCCCTCGATATGAGTCGATCCGCAATTGTTGTTGATGTTTGAACCGTCCGGTTCGTTGTTTATAACATAAGTTTTGGCGCCCAATGCGTCAAAAACGCTTTTTGCTATTGTAAAGGCACTGCCGTTTGCACAGTCAAGACCGATTCTCTTGCCTTCCAATGATGATGAAGCAAGGTTCATTAAAAATGCAGTATAACGGTTTCTTCCCACGAAGTAGTCTACCGTACGACCTATATTAAGACCTGTGGCAAAAGGAATTTCCGGAATGAGACCGTCAATATATTCCTCGATTTTGTTTTCAACATCAGCTTCAAGCTTGTGTCCGTCCTTGTTAACGATTTTAATACCGTTGTCATGGAAAGGATTGTGACTTGCGGAAATCATGATACCCAGATCGAAATCCTCCGTTCTTACGATATAAGCCACACTCGGAGTTGTGGTTACATGCAAAAGATATGCATCCGCACCCGATGATGTAAGTCCCGCAGCCAAGGCATATTCAAACATATAGCTGCTTCTTCTTGTATCTTTGCCGATAACGACTCTTGCCGGTTTACCCTCTTTTGAGTAGTACCATCCAAGAAATCTGCCGACTTTAAAAGCGTGCTCAACGTTAAGACCAACGTTTGCTTCGCCTCTGAATCCGTCTGTTCCAAAATATTTACCCATAATAATTTCCTTTAAATCCAATATAATTTGCCATCTTAAGACAGCCTATCTATTTTACTACATTTGCCTGCATTTGTAAACAAAGGGCAAAGACTTATAAGCCCTGATTATTTGTAAAACTGCGCAGCATAATCAAAGTATTTTTTTAAGTTCACGATAGGTTTTGTTTTTACATTGTCCACGCGCCTTTTAACAAAATCTTCCAGCTTGCCCATGTATTCGTCTCCGCTGATTGTTCCTTCCGCGACGTAAGTTAAGCCCTTTTCCCAGCTGGCCGTAAGCTCCGGATTCAAAAGCTGTTTGATGGAAAAAGCCACAACGTCATGAACCATCTCACCCATCTGAGTCGGGGTGATAATCTGAGTTTTGTTGTTAAGAGCCAGGTATTTTATGTTAACCAACTTTTTAAGAATCTCCGCTCTTGTAGCACTGGTACCTATACCGCTACCCTTGATTTGTTCACGAAGGGACTCGTCTTCAATCAGCTGGCCCGCATTTTCCATGGCAAGGATAATGGAACCCGAATTGTATCTTTTTGGCGGGGATGTCTCCCCTTCTTTTATGCTGAATTCGTTAAACTCGATCAAATCACCCTTTTTAAGGTTCTTTACAAGTTCCCCAAGTTTTGCATCATTTTCCGATGATGATTGCTCATCGGAGCCATTGTCGTCCGATTCCGTATCGCTTTCTTTGGTCAAACTTCCTTCGGCTCCGCCGCTTTTCTTAACACTTGCGACTTTAAGATAGCCTTCTTCGAAAAGCACTTTTGATGAAGCAAAAAAGCTTTCGACGGATTCTTTTTTCTCGCCGTTTTCTCCTTCAAACAAGGCATCGAATTCCAAAGTCATATTAACCTTGTTGTAAACCGCAGCGGGATAAAAAATGCTTAAGAAACGTCTTGCAATAAGCTCGTATACTTTTTGTGCCTCGCTTCTTAATTTGTCAAAGCCGGCGATGCCTTGACCCGTAGGGATAATGGCATAGTGGTCCGTAATAAGCTTATCATTTACATATTTTGTTTTTTCGATGCCTTTATAAGAGCCTTTCTCCATAATCTCGGATGCAAAAGCCGAAAGCTTTGAAAAGTTTCTGAGTCCCGAAATATTTTTATGAATCTCTTTCGAAATGGCTGTTGATAAAACTCTGGCATCGGTACGAGGATAGGTTACAAGCTTCTTTTCGTATAATTCCTGCACAATCTCCAATGTCTGAGCCGGGCTTATTTTAAAGAGCTTGGAACATTCGTTTTGAAGC
>CACZQX010000147.1 GCA_902783445.1 uncultured Lachnospiraceae bacterium | reverse complement strand
TAGATGGAGGTAAGCATGGAACGAGAAACTATTATAGAAGTTAAGAACATGCACAAGGCATTTGGGCCGACAATAGCACTTAAAGATGTTAATATTACATTCAGAAAAGGCGAAATAAGAGGACTGATTGGAGAGAACGGAAGCGGTAAATCAACCGTTACTTCAATTATTGCGGGTATGCAAAATGCGACAAGCGGTGAAATGCTTTACAAAGGTGAAACATGGAAACCACACAGCATGGTTGAAGCACAAAAAGCGGGTATTTCCATGATTTTGCAGGAAGCAAACACAATATCCCATGTAACGGTTGCTCAGAATATATTTGCAGGTCGAGAAAAAGAGTTTTCAAAATGCGGTGTTATCAGCATGAGAAAAATGAACAAAGCCGCAGATGAGCTTTTACAAAAATTCGGCGTGGGTCATATTAAGGCATCCGCACCTATCGATATTTATAATTTTGAAGACAGAAAACTTATAGAAATTGTAAGATGCGTATCCGATGAAACTGAAGTTTTGGTTGTTGACGAGACAACAACGGCACTTTCTCATGAAGGACGTAGAATTTTATATAAACTTATCCATAAACTTTCGGAGGAAGATAATAAATGCGTAATATTTATTTCTCACGATATGGATGAAATCTTAGAGCATTGTGATGTTTTGACGGTACTTAGAGACGGTGACATTGTAGGTGAATTAGGCGGCGAAGAAATGCACGCAAGCGATGCGGTTAAGAGAATCAGATATTTAATGGTTGGTCGTGAAATCGGCGAGAAGTATTACAGAGAAGACTACGATACATCACACTCTGATGAAGTGGCTTTGGAACTCGAAGATATCACAATAGGAAATATCAAACATTTCAATTTGAAACTTCACAAAGGCGAAATTGTTGGTATGGGCGGACTTTCAGGTTGCGGTATGCACGAAATCGGAAGAGTTTGCTATGGTCTTGAAAAGCTTGCCGGTGGCAGAGTTTTAAGAAACGGTGGAGAAATAAAAACACCGCTTCAAGCAATTGAAAGCGGAATCGGATATATATCAAAGAACAGAGACACGGAAGCTTTAATACTTAATGCTTCAATAAAAGATAACATTGTACTTCCGTCTCTTACGCATTTAAGCCATGGCACATTCATCAATCCAAAAGATGAAGCTAAGATGGCCAATGATGAAATTGAAAAATTCAGAATTAAATGCAACAACTCGAGACAGTGGGTTTCGACTCTCTCGGGGGGTAACAAACAGAAAGTATCATTTGCTAAATGGATGGCAAAGGATTCGGATGTAATTATAATGGACTGTCCGACTCGTGGTGTTGATATTGGCGTAAAACAGTCTATGTACAGCCTTATTGAGTACTTAAAAGAGCAAGGTAAAGCAATACTTATGATTTCGGAAGAACTTTCAGAACTTATCGGAATGGCTGATAAAATGGTAATCATGAAAGACTTTGAAGTAACAAAGGAATTTATGCGTTCACCGGAACTTAAGCAGACAGACATTATCGAATACATGATTTAAGCTAGACACTTGGAGGATTGTCATGAAAGAGAAGAAATCATTTGGCAAATGGTTAAAAGAACATAAAATGGACATTGCCGCATACGGCGGTTTGGTCATCTGTATAATAATCTTTTCGGTTGTTCCGCCTATGTTTGGCGAAAGCATTTGGACAGCCGAGAAGTTGGCAAACTTAATGTCAAACGTTATAGTTTTGGCACTCTTATCCGTAGGCGCGGTATTTGTATATTCCTTAGGTAACATGGATATCAGCGTTGGTGGTCAGGTAAGAGTATATGCACTTTTGATGGTGCTTTTTGCCAACATGACCGGATCGCTTTTACCGGGCATATTAATTTCGCTTCTTATAGCAGTTGTTGTAGCGGTTATAAACGGTGCTGCGGGACAGTTGCTTAGGATACATTCAATTATACCATCCTTGGTATTTATGATGGTTTTGGGCGGAATAAGCAGTATTGCATATAACAAAATAGGAACAAGAAATATATCGATTACAGGTATGGAGTTGGGCTTTTTCAAAAGTCCTATAGCAATGGTTGTTGTTCTTGTGGCAGAAGTAGTTGTAATAAGCTATCTTTTCTACTTCACAAAATTCGGTAAAAACGCAAGAGCAATAGGTGCGAATCCGATAGCTGCCGAACAAAGCGGTATCAATCTTCTTAAGTACAAAGTAATATGCTACGTAATTTTTGGTATTACGGTAGTAATTGCTTCGATGTTTAAGATGGGTTATACGGGTGCGGCATCGGACTCAACCGGAACAGGTTTTGAAATGGACGTTATGGTTGCATTAATTTTAGGTGGTATGCCACTTTCGGGCGGTATGCGTTCTAAAGTATCATGTGCGATCGTAGGTTCTTTCACATATTCTATCTTAGCAATCGGACTCCCTCTTATCGGAGTTCCGACAAATACGACATTCTTTGTAAAGGCACTTGTGTTTATAGCAGTTGTACTTATTACATGTCGTAAGAAGGATGGAGTACTACCAAGATAACAACTTGGTAAAAATAACACTTTTATAATTTCATGGAAGACAATGGGTGTAGAAAATTTTTCTTCCCAGGTCAAAAAAGGAGGCAAAAAATGAAAAAGAATGTGTTGAAAAAAGTCTTGGCGCTTGTATTCGTTTTAGCGCTTGCAGTAGGAACACTTGCAGGTTGTGAAAAGAGTGGAAACGGCAACAACGGCGGCGGAAGCTCAGAAGCTTCAACAGGAACAATTATGTGGCTTTCAAACCTTTCATCGGGTGCACAGTATGAAGCTCAGAAAGCTTATGCTGAATACCTTTGCGAACAGATGGGTTATGACTTCAAGGTAGTTTATGGTGATGCAATGAACGATCCTGATGGAAACCTTACAGCAGTTAAAAATGGTATGACAAGCGATGTTGTTGGTCTTATCGCAAGCCAAGACGGTGGTATTGCAAATATCATGGATGAGTATCCGGATCTTTGGGTAGTAGGTCACAACTCAGACTTTAACTCAATTTACAGTGACAACCCACAGGCAGCTACATCAGCAGCAGCTAAAGACAAAGACAAATGGTTAGGTACTCTTGCAGACGGACATATCGATGGCAATGATACAGCTCAGCAGATGTTTGATTATATTCAGTCACAGGGTTGGAAATCAGTTGGTATCGTTTCATTCCCTGGATTTGCATATCCAAACCTTCAGGTAGCTTCAGCTAAATTAGTTGAACTTTGCACAGCAGCTGGTATCCAGGTACCTGGCGGCCCTGTAGAAATTATGTTCCAGCCATTGGAAGAAAGCTACTTCCAGGAAGCAGGTCGTAACGATCTTGATGCAGTAGTTGCATTATGTGCAGGTACACAGTTCGTATACGCAACACTTCTTCAGGCTAAAGGCGATGGACTTTGCGCAGCAGATACAAAACTTGTAACTTCAGGTTTTGACAGCGATCCTTCACTTATTGCAGACATCGGTGAAAACGGAACAATCGCTTACCTTACAATCTCACCTAACGAAGATATCGCTTATGGTCTTACACTTTTAGACAAAGCAATCAAAGGTGAAATGTACTCAGATTTCGTA